>CANPOY010000019.1 GCA_947575805.1 uncultured Lachnospiraceae bacterium | reverse complement strand
GGTCCGGTATCGGAGCAAAAGAGGGTATCTGCATATTTCATGATTCTTTCCACTGATCCATGCCAGACACAAAAAAGGAAACAGTACCAAAAAATAATTTTCCTGTGTCAAGGAATATACAATATATTCGCCAATAGACGCCCCCGGCCAGTCTCTCAAAAAATAATCCAAATGAACATATGCCACCATGACCGAAAGAAGGCTTTGAATGATTAACTTTTTCCAAAAGCCAAGCTCTTCCCATTCCAACTTAAGCTTTGCTATCATGACGATCCCCTCCCCAGTACAACGCCAATCCAACCACTGTCAATACTGCCTCGTAAACCGGAATCGTCCAGTATCCCAATGGGTATACCTCTCTATAACAATATATCTGTAAGGGCATCATATCCAGGGCAGCAAACCATTTACCAACAAAAGAGCTGAGAACAGACGATGAAAAGATCGCATAGCAAAAAGGCAAAAGCAATGCCACATACCTGTTTTTGACCACCGCACTTAAGCCCAGTCCAAGCAAGGCAAATGCAGTACCCAATAGAGCGGCATGGAAAGCATACATTACACAATACAGAACCACATGCTCCTCGTAGAACGCAGGAGCAAAATGGATATTATGTCCATAATATTCCAGGGCATAGTCCCAGTTTGTATCCCCTAACAACCTGCAAACAGGAATCCAAGCGAGGCAAGGCAGCAGAACAGCCTCAAAAGCCGAAATACCAACCGCCAACGCTTTCGCCCCCAGATAAGCTTTCCGGGAGGTCTTGAGCAAAATAAGCTGCCTGTAACCGCTGTCCCTGTCCCTCCGATATGAGAGAACATAAGGAATCATAACCACAATCGGGTAAAACACCGGCAGCATTGTTTTCATTCCTAAAAAAAAGCAGTGAAAATAATAAATCCACCATGGTTTTGGAATTTTAACAGTAGCATAAGAAAGCGGCAAATAATCACTGCTGCCGAAGGCAAGCATTGCCAACGTAATCCCACAGGTCACCCAAAAGGGTTTTGAACCAAAAGCTCTTTTCAATTCCTGTCTTATCATAATTTTACGCTCCTTTCCGCCAACACGGCAGAGTTTACGCTCCGAGGTTTCTGCCTTAGCGGTTACGCTTCAGAATTTACATTCCGTGCCGCGGAACTTACCTTACTGCCGTGTCATACATATATCCGGATTGAGGGACCAATGTTACAGTAAAAACAGAAAAAGCAGTAAGATAAAGCACAGAATGCAAATGTAAAAAAGGACTGGAAAACCAATCCTTTTACTGTCCATACCTTATTTACTGCTAATTTTCAGCCGGCGTGCCTGAAAACGTAAAACCTTTAATTTCCCTCCCTCTTAATCAGCACCACCGCAACATCATTGACATTGGTGCCGGTGGGGCCCGTTTTAATCAGTCCCCCCGCTTCCTCCAGCGCCATATAGGCGTTGTTGTCCTGCAGCGCCTGATAGATTTCAATCCCTTTGGCACGCAGGCGCTCTTTGGTCTCTCCGTCACAGTATCCCCCGGCGGCATCCGTGGGGCCGTCCGTTCCGTCGCTTCCGATGCTGAATATGGCGGTATCCTTTAATCCGGAAATTCCTTCTGCGGCAGCCAGCGCCAGCTCCTGGTTCCGGCCTCCCTTCCCGGATCCGGTCAAATGCACAATGGTCTCTCCCCCTGCCAGAAAAGCAAGACTGCGCTCCGATTCCTGATGTGACTTTGCGACGGAGGCCAGAAAGCTTCCCGCCTCCCTGGCCTCACAGCAAAGCCGGTCTGTCAGGATCAGGGGCTGATACCCCAGGACTTCACAGGCCTGTGCAGCCGCCAGGCACAGATTCCTGACACTTCCCGTAACCACGGTTTCCACATTGTCCAGTTCCTTCGGTGTTTCCGCTTTTAGCAGCTCCATGGCCCGACCGCTGAGCCGGAGACCATATTTCCCTGCCACCGCCAGCGCCTGTTCACAGGTGCTGCTGTCAGGATATGCGGGGCCGGAGGCGATCATGTCCAACGGATCTCCCAATATGTCGCTTAACACAATGCTGTACACCCTTGCGGGGGCGCAAGCTTTCGCAAAGCGGCCTCCCTTTACTGCGGAGAGCCTTTTGCGTATGGTGTTCATCTCCGTAATATCCGCCCCGCATGTCAGAAGCTGCTCCGTAAGCTCCGAAAGCTCCCTCCCGTCTGTCAGAGGCTTTTCAAAAAGCGCTGACCCTCCCCCTGACAGCAGAAAAATAACCGTATCCTCTCTTTTCAAATTTTCCACCAGGTCCAGGGCCGCCTGAGTGCCCCTGAAGGAATTTTCATCCGGCACGGGATGCCCTGCTTCAAAACAGCGAACCTTCGGGATATGGCCTTTCACATGCCCGTATTTCGTCACACATACTCCGGCCTGCAGCCTGTCCCCCAGAATTGAAATTGCTGTTTTTGCCATCTGCCATGCTGCTTTACCTGCCGCCACAAGATACACCCTGCCCCCGCCAAAAGCTTTCCCTGCCAATGCCTGCGCTACCGCCTCGTCCGGCATCACCTTCTGTAACGCGGCTCTTATGATCCTGTCAGCATCTCTTTTCAAATCCATAACCCTGCTCCGCAATTCTCATCCCAAAAGCGCATCCTCCCGCCTTCTGCGGATCTTACGCCGGATCAGGTGGTAAATCCCTCTGATCACCGAAAAGACAAAAAACATACAGATAAATCCAACCACGCCAAACACAATATCGGCGAAATCCATTACTCCTGTATGCGTGACGCGCTGCCCGATTTCAATGGCAAAGGTAATGACGATGATCAGTGTAAACACATAAAACCAACTGATCACCATGGTATGGTTATGCCTTACAAGCCATTTGAAAACAGGGTGAATTACAAAGATCATCCCCATTCCCAGCGCCCCGATAATCAGGAAATGAAGCTCCTTATCCGTAAAATTGTATTCATAGGCATCATTCAACTTTAACAGCCAGTTGTGCACTTTTGCTATCATTTCCACGATCCAGTATAAAAATCTGCTCATATCTGAAGTACCTCCCACTGTGCTTTCTCATCCGTTCTCTGCTTTAAACCTGCAGGACTTCAGTGGTATCATACCATAAACTGCACCGAAAAGATAGTGTTTGGCACAAAGACCCAAGATAAGCGTACAAACGATGTCGGTATCTCTGCTCTTCGGTTTATCAACAAAACACACACAAATCCGGGAATAGGCCTGTTGGTGTATTTTATTCTGTTCTCTGTTGCTATCATGATCTTATACTAGAAGGAATACCATTGAAAGTTTTCCTTACCGTGAAGCAATTTCATTTTCTTTATTGTACTTTAGCCCCTGCTGTTGGCGGGATATGGGTAAAAATACCCGCGGCTCATTTCCGCGGAAATGCAGATCACGCCAATAACGCTTTTACTTCAGCAGTTTAAATTTCCTGGCGATACGCACCAGCAGATGGCCCTTGGGAAAGCTCCTCAGCTCCTCCTCCGACACTCCCCGGAACAGAATCAGCAGCGCAAAGTAGATCACCGCCCCGATCAAAATCGCCGGGATCACGGAAATCCGCGGGGATTTTGTCAGCATCAGCAGGGCCTCATACACCGCCCAGGCCGCAGCTCCCATAAAGGCGGAAGCCAGCAGCGGGATCAGGAAGGTACTCACGATTTCCTGCCGATAGCCGATGGCCTTACGCACCGAAATCTGGTTTAAGATGCACATGAATCCCGAATACACAATATTTGCAATGGCTATGGCATACAGATCCAACCCGGTACAAAACAACAGCGGCACCGCCACCGCCGACTGCAGCATCAAAGAAAGCCCCGCATTGATGATAGGAGCATTCAGCCTGCCTAACCCCTGCAGAATCTGGCTGTTTAAGGTCGACAGACTATAGAAAACCACCGACACCGCCAACGCCATCAGCAGGCCGGTGGCCAGATCTTCCGACTCCTGCGTATTTTTAAACAGCAGAGCAGTCACTGGCCTGGCCAGTGCAAACAGTCCCACGGCACAGGGAATGGAGATGATCATGGTGGTCTTCACCGCAAGCCCAACCTTAGCCCTTGCCTCCCCGATCTTCTTGGCCGCAGTCAGCTGGGCAACTGCCGGAAGCATGGCAACCGCCATGGCCGAGGCAAAAGCAACAGGAATATTGGAGATGGTCTGCGACTGCCCGGAAAACACGCCCCAGCGGGAATGAATATCCACCGTATCCAGCTCCTTTAAAGCAGGAAGCGCCCTCGTATATAAAATGTTGTTTACCGTACTGCTCAACTGATAAACTGCCGTACTTAGGATAAAGGGGGTTACCACCAGAGTGATGGTCTTTAAAATATCTCCGTAGGAATCAGCATCCTCATGCACGTCACTCCGCACCCGTTTGTGAATCAGGCCTTTGTTCAGGGCGTACATGCCCAGCATAAACAAAAGCGCCGTCAGCACCCCTGCCCCCGTTCCCATGGCACTGCCCACTGCCCCCTTGGTTCCCCACAGCACCTTACCCTCCCTGTCCGCGGGAACCTCCATGGCCGCAAAGCTGCTGCGAATCAGGAGATACGCGGCGCCCACGCTGACAATAGCGTTCGCTATCTGCTCCAGGATTTGGGAAACAGAGGTCTGGGCCATACTCTTATGGGCCTGAAAATATCCTCGCAGCACCCCCAGAATACCATACACAAAAATCGTAGGGGCAAAAGCGCGCAGCACCGGAATCACTTCCGGCTCCACAAACAGGCCTGCCCCGAAAAACAAAATCAAACTGGCAACACCCCCTACTGCCAGCACATACCCCAAAGCACACACGAACATTTTATGAGCGGCCCGATATTCTTTCAGCGCCAGCTTCTGGGCAATCACCTTGGAGATAGCAGCCGGAATACTGTAGGAGGAAATCATCAACACAATATTATAAAAATTAAAAGCAGTATTATAGTACCCCATTCCCAGGTCGCCGATGACACGATGTAAAGGGCTCCTGTATAGGAGCCCTATCACTCTGCTGATCATTCCGGCTGCTGCCAAGATACCGGCTTGCACAAGAAATGAGTTATCTTTCCTTTTTAAACTGTTGTTTCCCATCCGACCCCTATTTCAGCTCCCATCTGCACACCGCATCCCGCCATGCAGCCTGCGATGTCACAAACAATTGATGAAACCTGGGAAGAATTACCCCAAAGCCCTTCATTCCTTACGCACCTACCAGCCAATCATACATTTCCTGATACTTCCTTGCGGAGGTATACCAGGAAAAGTCTGCCGCCATCGCTCTGTCCACCATCTTGTTCCACTCCCGCTTCCGGTCATAGTAGATGCGTTCCGCATAGCGTACGGCATTCAGCATTTCATGGGCGTTATAATTGACAAAGCTGAAGCCTGTTCCGGTTCCTTCGTATTCATTATATGCCTGTACCGTGTCTTTCAGACCCCCTGTCTCCCGTACAATAGGGAGCGTACCATAGCGCAGGGCCATGAGCTGGCTTAAGCCACAGGGCTCAAACAGGGAGGGCATCAGAAACGCGTCACAGGAAGCGTATATCTTATGGGACAGTGCGTCGGAATAGTAAATATTTGCAGACACCTTATCCCCGTATTTCCAGTCAAAATGGCGGAACATATTTTCATACCGCTCCTCGCCGGTTCCCAGAACCACCATCTGTATATCATCCTGGCATAATTCATCCATAATATAGGCAATCAGGTCAAATCCCTTCTGATCCGTCAAACGGGACACCACACCTATCATCATCTTTCTGTCATCCTGGCACAACCCCAGCTCCTGCTGCAGAGCATGCTTGTTCTTCACCTTCTCCTTACGGAAATTTACGGCATTGTACTGCTTTACAATATAGGGATCTGTCTCCGGATTGAATTCCTGATAGTCAATACCGTTTACGATTCCCCGTAAATCATTTTTCCTGGCCTGCAGAAGTCCGTCAAGACCTTCCCCGTAAAAAGGAGTCTTGATCTCTTCCGCGTAAGTACTGCTTACGGTAGTCACCGCATCCGCGTAGACGATACCTCCCTTCAGCAGGTTTGCATCCTTGTATGCCTCCAGCTTGTCGGGAGTGAAAAAGTATTCCGGCAGCCCTGTGATCCCCTGAACGGTCCTGGTATCCCATTTCCCCTGGAATTTCAGATTATGGATGGTGATAACCGACTTTATGCCGCGGTAAAACTCGGTATCCTGAAAACGCTCTTTCAGATATACGGGAATCAACCCTGTCTGCCAGTCATGGCAGTGAAGCACCTCCGGCCTGAATCCGATCACGGGAAGCGCCGACAAAACCGCTTTGGAGAAGAAAGCATACCTCTCTATCTCCCATTTCTGATCGTCGCTGTATACTTTTGAACCACTGAAATAATATTCGTTATCAATAAAATAGTAATGTACACCCTCTACTTCGGCTTCCAAAATCCCCACATACACATTCTTCCAGTCAAAATCCATATAGAAATGGCTGACATACCGCATCCTGTCCTTCCACTCCTGCTTCATGCAGGCATATCTGGGGATAATAACCCTTACATCAAAATACTGTTTGTCAATACATTTCGGAAGGGAGCCCACAACATCGGCAAGCCCGCCTGTCTTTATAAAAGGTACACCCTCTGATGCTGCAAAAAGAATTTTTTTCATTGTAACCCTCCACCGCAAAATTTCAGATCAGAAATGGTTCCGCCATTTCCCCTGCATTTTATTATACAACAGTATCATTTCAGTGGAAAGTACTTTTTTCAAATCCGGGTAAAGAATGTCGCATTTCAGACCTTCTTCGGTGCAGAACCTCTTTCACTCTATTCCCGGTAAGACAGTCGTATTCTGTCCGCAATCAGCGCTATAAATTCGGAGTTGGTGGGCTTTCCTTTCCCGGTGTCAATGGTATAACCGAACAATGCGTCCAGTGTCTCCATCCGTCCCCGGCTCCATGCCACCTCAATGGCATGGCGAATCGCCCTCTCCACCCTGCTGGGAGTAGTCTGAAACCGCTTTGCTATAGTGGGATAGAGTATCTTGGTAATAGAGCTGATCATTGCCGGATCCTCCACCGACATCATGATTGCCTCCCGCAGATACTGGTAGCCCTTGATGTGGGCCGGCACGCCGATCTCATGAATCATGTCGGTCACATCCTGTTCCAGATCCCGGATCACCTCCTTCTTCTCCGCCTCCTGCACTATGCGATTACTGTCAGTCTTTGCAGAAGGAACTGTAATCATGATCTGAAATTCCTTATCCCCATTCATCAGATCCCCTAAAATTTTGTATATTCTTTCATTATCTTTCGCAGCAGTAACGTTGAGCTGTTCCATAAAAATCCTCCATTCCAAGTTGAAGAAAGTCAAAATTTCGTACTTTTCTATTATAAAAGATAAAAGTTTGATACAGCAACTCCAACTCACCGCGCTTTTCGCGCAAGTACGGCAAAAAAGCCGACAGAACGGGATCATACTGCGGCATTCTACATTTTTCACCCTAAAAAACTTTATGCGCCCGCTGCCTTCCGTCACATTCCGCCATCAAAAAAGCTCCTGTCCGGCTGTCTGCAGAGAATGTAAAGCAGACAGGTTACGATAAACAGTGCCAAAAGTTATATTTGCCCAGCACTTCTTAATATGATATAATAAACACAGAAAATAAGTCAGTGAATATTGAAACTGCAGGAACATTTAGCATGTCTTTCTCTATAATCTCTTGGAAGAATATAGGGCCTTATATGTGCAGTCCTGCAAAAAGGAGGATTCTGCTTATGAGTAAATTATCTTCTAAAACTCTCAGATGGATCAGAAATATCATTATGGCTGCAGAAATGATAGCGCTGTTTATTATATGGTCATATATTCCCGCTATCATCAAGAACAATCCCACAGTTCATGTCGGAAATGGAAAATATGGACCAAGAGTGGGTTTTCTTCTGTTGACACTGCTTCCTCTATTAGGGTTGATTACACATGGAGGGAGTAAATGGAATGATGAGGCGATTCACACGGACGACACCACAGAAAAAGCACAAATTATGACGGAACGAAAAGCAGAAACCTTAAAAAATCAAATTCTACTATCTATTGCTTTGTTTTGTACAGCATTCTTTGGTATGATTCTGGCAGTTATTTTTGGTTGAATATATGAACTTATCAAGTACGCATTTTCTGCCAAAGGCGCACTAAATTCAGCTTGATTGTAGCATAATCATCCGATAAAAACAATGTACATTTCTCTATCCATTCCACCTATCCAGCTACTCTGTGTCCCGGCTTTGCGGCGCCCTGAAATTTCCCAGGAGTACCTATTACAAGGCTCTGGTCTGCATGCCTTCAAATAAGCGGCAGGAATATGAGGTAAAGCGGGACAGAGACATATGGCAGAGCAGAGGCTGCGTTCCGTTGTTGTAAAGAAATACAGCCACCATGTCAACCATGACAGTGTCCCGGATAATAAGGAAATATTCTAAAGCATGATTTTGAAGAAGCACAGGAAAAATGCTTGTTTCAAATCGAAAATGAGGATTTGCTGATTGCCTTTGTTACCCGTAGACCAACATCCGAAAAAATCAAAACAAATTCCTTACCGCCTTGCCTTGACAACTTCCCCGGATCGGGGCACAATATATAGAAATAAAACCAATCAGCAAGGAGCCCCGCATGAGACAGATCGCCGAGGACATCAAACAGAATCATTTCAAACAGACCTACCTCCTCTATGGGGAAGAGCGTTATCTGCGGAGACAATACCGGGAAAAGCTGCGACAGGCTCTCTGCGCCGACGGCGATACCATGAATGTGCATTTCTATGAGGGAAAAAATATTTCCGTAGGCGAAATCATTGATCTGGCGGAAACCCTGCCCTTCCTGGCAGAACGTCGGGTAATTTTCCTCTCGGACAGCGGCCTGTTTAAGTCCGGCGGCGAAAAGATGGCTGAATACCTGGCTGCCCCCTGCGAAAGCACCTTCTTTGTCTTCTCGGAAAGTGAGGTGGACAAGCGAAGCAAGCTTTACAAAACCGTCCAGTCCAAAGGATATGCCGCGGAATTTGCTCCCCAGGATGAAAGCACCCTGAAACGGTGGATCGGAAGCACCCTGGCAAGGGACGGGAAGAAGATCACGGAAAGTACCGTGCAGCTGATTATCTCCAAGGCAGGCACGGACATGGACAATATCCGCATGGAGCTGGAAAAGCTGGTCTGCTACTGCATGGACAGGGACGTGATTACCGACGGTGACGTGGAGGCCATCTGCACCACCCGGATCAGCAACCATATATTTGACATGATAAACGCCATTGCCGATAAAAAAAAGAAAGAGGCACTGGAGCTCTATTATGATCTGCTGGCCTTAAAGGAGCCCCCCATGCGTATCCTCTTCCTCATCGCAAGACAGTGCAATATGCTGCTGCAGACAAAGGAGCTCAAGTCCGGCGGCCATGACAACCGCTCCATCGGCGCCAAAATAGGCGTGCCGCCCTTCATCGCGCAGAAATACGTGAATCAGGCGGCACGGTTTAAGGCTTCCACCCTGCGGGATGCAGTGCGGCAATGTGTCGAGGCGGAGGAAGCCGTCAAAAGCGGTCGTATGAATGATATGATGAGTGTGGAAATACTGATTCTCAGCGTTCTTCCCTGAAATATGCCAGTCCCAGGTGTGCCGGGGGCTGGTTTTCCTTTTTCCTGTGAAGACTGCCCACAATCAGTACCACGATTGTGACTACATAAGGCACCATCTGAACCAGGTCCGTCACGTAACTGGCCACGGTAAATCCCAGAAGGCTGGGCAGGAACTGATACAGCCAGTACAGAACACCGAACAGATAGGCTCCCCAGACGGCATTTAAGGGGCGCCAGGTGGTAAATATGACCAGGGCCACCGCCAGCCAGCCCAGAGCCTCAATCTGCCCCGTTGTAGCCCAAATGCCGGAATTATAATCCAGCACATAATACATACCGCCGATTCCCGATATACCCGCCCCCACACAGGTGGCCAGATATTTGTACCTTGTGACGCTGATGCCGGCAGCATCTGCAGTTGCAGGATTCTCCCCCACTGCCCTCAGGTTCAGTCCCACTCTGGTCCTGTTTAAAAACAGGTGGAGCGCCACTGCCAGGACAATGGCTGCATAGACCAGGAAGCCGTACCCAAACACCGTCTGCCCGACGGCTCCCAGGCCGGACAGGAAGGGAAGTTTGTGGGCATAAGCGCTGTTTGCCAGGGGCGCTGCGGTATAGCTCTTTCCGTTTAAGATGAACACCCCGAAAAAGTTCGCTATGCCCATGCCAAAGGTAGTGAGGGCAAGACCGGTAACATTCTGGTTGGCCCGCAGGGTAATGGTCAGGAAGCTGTAGATCAGGCCGCCCAGCATGGACGCCGCCACACAGCACACAAGAGACAGCAGCACGCACACCGCCCCATTGGGGGCAGAAGCATTGTTTTCATAATAAAACGCGCTGGCAAATCCGGCAAATCCTCCCAGATACATGATGCCGGGAACGCCCAGGTTCAGATTCCCGGATTTCTCCGTCAAAATTTCCCCCATAGCCCCATACATAATAATGGTTCCGAAAGGAATCGCCCGGATAATCCATGCGATCAGATTACTCATACTATTTTGCCCTCCTTTCCCTGCGGAAGATCACCCTGTAATTGATAAAGAACTCGCTTCCCAGAATGCAGAAGAGAATAATTCCCGTAATAATGGAAGCCGCATAGTCATTCAGGCTGTAAGCCGACGCTATCTCCGCCGCGCCTTTCTGCAGGAATACCAGCAGGAAGGAAATCAGAGCCATGTAGAACGTGTTGAACTTCGCCAGCCATGCCACGATAATCGCGGTGAAGCCATTGCCTCCCGCAGTGGTAGTGGAGATGGTCTGATCCCTGCCACAGACAATGAGAAAACCGCAGAGGCCGCTGACAGCGCCGGAAATGGCCATGGTCCGCATGATAACCTTCGCCACATTGATTCCCGCATAACGGGCCGTATTCTCCGATTCCCCCACCACGCTGATCTCATAGCCGTGCTTTGTATATTTCAGATAGAAATACATTGCAAAGGTCAGGATTAAAACCACAATAATATTGATATTGTAGCGCTGTCCGAAAACCGTCGGAAACCAGCCGGCGTGGCTCCCCATATTCAGCTTGCCAAGGCTGGATGCCTGCCCCCGCATAATATTCACCGCACAGGCCACAAAGCTGGTAGCCACATAGTTCATCATCAGGGTAAACAGAGTCTCATTGGTCTTCCATCTGGCCTTAAAGAAGGCGGGAACCAGCCCCCATACGGCCCCTGCAGCCACGCTGGTAAGCAGCATCACCGCAAATAGCGCCGGTGCCGGCAGTCTGTCCCCCCAATAGACCATAATCAGCGCCGTCATCAGGCCGCCCATGAGCACCTGGCCTTCCGCTCCCACATTCCAGAATTTCATTTTAAATGCCGGTGCGAGGGCGATCCCCACGCAAAGCAGGGATACCAGGTCCCGTACCGCCCAGGAAAAGCGGACCTTTGTGCCGAAAGTCCCCTGAAACATGACCCCGTATACGGAGAAGGGATTCAGTCCCGTAACAAAAAATATAAACAAGGCATCCAGTACCAGGGCCAGCAGGATTGCCGCACCCCGTGCCGCTATTTTCTGCCTCATGGACGCCTGATCCCGCTTTACCACCCGTATCAGCGGTTCCTTGATCTGTATGTCACTCAATTCTACGCCCTCCGCTCATGAATAAACCCACCTCTTCCTTGGCTGCCTTTCTTCCGTCCAGAATCCCGCTGACCCTGCCGCCGCACAGCACCAGTATCCTGTCGCACAGCTCCAGCAGCACATCAAGATCCTCCCCCACGTAAATCACTGCCACACCCTTTTTCTTCTGCCGGTTCAGCAGGTCATAAATGGTATAGGAGGTGTTGATGTCCAGGCCCCGCACGGCATAGGCAGTCATCAGCACAATGGGGGACTCTGATATTTCCCGCCCCACCAACACTTTCTGCACATTGCCTCCGGACAGCCTGGAAACCGGTGTATTGACTCCGGGAGTCACCACTCCCAACTCCTTCATGATACTCTCTGCCAGGTCCTGGGGCTTCTTCCTGTCCGTCAGAAAGCCTCTGCCCCTGTCATAGCTTTTGAGCATCATATTACCTGTCATTCCCATGGAGCCCACCAGCCCCATGCCCAAACGGTCCTCGGGGACAAAGGACATATGAATCCCGGCGTTGCGGATAATCCGGGGATTCTTCCCTACCACCTCCATGGGCGGTTCACTGCCCCCGGGTTCGTTATAGTATTTGATGCTGCCGCCCGCCGCCACAGGCTGCAGGCCCGCAATGGCCTCCAGCAGTTCTTTCTGTCCGTTGCCGGAGACACCGGCAATCCCCAGAATCTCCCCTCCGTACACATCAAAGGAAATATCCGATAAGATACTGACCCCTTCCTCGCTGACCACGGAAATATTCCGCACCTCCAGCCGCTTCACGGGATTAACAGGCTCCGGCCTTTCAATATTCAGCGCCACCTTCTTGCCCACCATCATTTCCGTCAGCAGGCTCTCGTCCGCTTCCGCCGTCTTCACGCTGCCCACATATTCCCCCTTGCGCAGGATACTCACCCTGTCGGAAATGGCAAGGACCTCATGAAGTTTGTGGGTAATAATGACCACGGACTTCCCGTCCGCCTTCATGTTGCGGATAACTTTAAAGAGCTTCTCCGTCTCCTGGGGTGTCAGAACGGCCGTGGGCTCGTCCAGAATCAGAATGTCCGCCCCCCCTGTAAAGGGCCTTGATAATCTCCAGCGTCTGCTTCTGGGAAACGCTCATGGCATAAACCTTCTGGTCAAAATCCATATCAAAGCTGTATTTTTTACAGATTGCCTGCGCCGCTTTTTTCACCTGGCGCAGGTCAAATTTCTCCCTGCTTTCCAGCCCCAGCGCAATATTTTCGGTAGCGGTAAACACATCTACCAGCTTGAAATGCTGATGGATCATGCCGATCCGCAGGTTATACGCATCCTTGGGCGAACGAATCTCCACAGGTCTGCCGTTCACCAGGATCTCACCTTCGTCCGGATAGTAGATCCCCGCAATCATATTGAGCAGGGTGGTCTTTCCGCTGCCGTTCTCGCCCAGCAGCGCCAGGATTTCCCCCTTGTATATGTCCATGGTCACGTCTTTATTAGCTGTCACTGCCCCGAATGTCTTGGTAACGTGTTTCATCTGGATAGCACATTCCATGCGGCTTCTCCCTTTCCTGTTCCGTAAATGTTACTAACAGGAAAAGAGGACCAAGTACATGTCCTCTTTTCAAGTCGGTTCCTGTTCACCTTAATTATTCTCGGTAATGCCATCAATATGCAGCAGGAAATAGGGCGCGCTTCTAAAGGTAGACTCGGAGAAATAGCCATCCTTGATGGCCTCTACGGTCTCCCCCTGATAGATCGCCTTACCGGCAGCCCAATCCATGAAGGACAGATCACATTCGGCTGTGGTCACCTTTTCGCCGCCTACAGTAAAAGTATCGGTGTCAAAAACATGGAGGGAACCGTCCTTCAAAGCCGCCTCCACCTCTGCCACCTTCTCCGCAGTTCCTGCCGCGCAGGAGTCACTGAGCGCGGTGACAGCCACGGCATCCTGATTATAACCTTCCGCCCAGTCGGCTTCCAGCTCCGTGCCGTTTAACATGCACTCCATGGCATGCTTATAATAAACCTTCCAGTTGTTGGTAGCCGAAGTCAGCGCCGCGGTAGGAGCCGTCTCACGCATGTCGATATTATAACCCACGGAATAGCAGACTGTTCCGTTATCCAGCAGTTTCTGTGTAGCTGCCGGCGCTCCGGTGGAATCCGCATGCTGCCCGATAATCACGCAGCCGTCTGCGATCAGGGACTCGGCCGCCGCTCCCTCCTTGTCAATATCAAACCAGGAATTGGTGTACTCCACCTCCATGACCACATCGGGAACAATGCTTTTTACTCCCAGGAAAAATGCGGTATAACCGGATACCACTTCCGCATACGGATACGCGCCCACATAGCCGATCTTCACATTGCCGTCCACGTCAAAGCTGGCGGGCTGACTCTCCGCACTGAGTGCTCCGTCTGCTATCAGCTCCTGCAGCTTCATGCCTGCCACCACGCCGGATACATAACGGGACTGGTAAACATGGGTAAACGCGTTCTTAAAATTGGAAAGCCCGCAGATAGCGGCGAAATCACCCGTCATGGCAACAAAGGTAACATCAGGATATTCCTGGGCTGCCTGCACCATATAGGTCTGATGCCCGTAGCTGTTGGAAAAAATAATATTGCAGCCCTGACCAACCAGGTCAACCGCTGCGTCATAACATGCAGAACTCTCAGAAACCTTGTACTTCCATACCAGCTTGTCGGAAAGGCCCAGCTCCTCCGCTGCCGCCTTGATGCCGTTGATATGGGCCGCGGTATACCCCTCCGTCTCATCCCCCAGCATAACGCAGCCGATCTTTATGTCGGATGCCTTTTCCTTGCCTTCTGAATCCCCGCAGGCAGTAAGCATCAGCATCATTGCCGCCGCCAGGATCAGACACAGTGTCTTCCTCATTTTCATAATCTCCTCCTTTTCCTCCTATGCAGACAAGTCTTTACTATATCCGTCCGGCCTTTTACGCATTCCCGGGAATGTCTGCAGATTCCCGCAGAGCCAATCAGATATGATAGCACATTATATCTCCATCGGACAGGATTTGCAAACCTTTTTCGACATATATCTAAAAATCTATAGTTTTTTCAATCAACTTGTGTTAGCATAATGTTCGGTATGACAATTTGCACAAAAAAGGAGATTTGAGCATGAAACTTTTAGAGGAACGCATTCAAAGAGACGGCACGGTAAAGGAAGGGAATATTCTGAAGGTGGACGGCTTTTTAAATCATCAGATGGACGTGGAGCTGTTTGACCTGATGGGGAAGGAATTCCGGCGGCTGTTCGCCGACGCCCCCGTCAGCAAGATTCTTACCATCGAAGCTTCAGGCATCGGCATCGCCTGCGTTGCGGCGGTCACCTTCCATGTTCCCGTGGTCTTTGCCAAAAAGACTCAGACTCTGAACATTGACGGCCAGGTCTTCTCCTCCAAAGTAGACTCCTTCACCCATAAAAAGACCTATGACATTATCGTATCAAAAAAATTCCTTACTCCCGAGGATCATATCCTGATTATTGATGATTTCCTTGCCAACGGCTGTGCCGTCCTGGGACTGATCGACCTGATCCGGGCTGCCGGCGCCACCCTGGAGGGCGTAGGCATTGCCGTGGAAAAGGGGTTCCAGTCAGGAGGACAGCGGCTTAGGGAAATGGGAATCCGTTTAGAGTCCCTGGCCATTGTAGAGTCCATGGATGCCTCCACGGGAAAGATCAACTTCCGGGAGCAGCCGCATCAGAGCTGATAAAGAGTATCTACAGCGGCTCCACGGCCTTTCCGTTCCATACCCCCTGAGACTGGCCGTTTCCCCGTTGTCCGGCTCTGACTCCCTGAGGCAGGAACTTCCTTGCTTATCACAATCCTGTCTTTTCCGCTGTCCACCGGAATCTGGGCGGCAGGCAGAAAAATCACCGCCAGTCCCGTCAGAATCAGTGACAGGAGCAAGCACTTTTTCATACGCTCGCCGCCTTCCTATAGATCCGAAAGATTCTCCAATGCCCTGCTGACCCTGTCCGGGCGGTATCCGCAGGTTTCCTTGATGTAACCCATCAGAGTCCTGCCTTGTTCCTCCAGCTCCAGAGTGCTCACATCTCCCACGACCCTGCCTTTATGCAGGAGTACTGCCCTCCCCACAAACTTCTCCACCTCCTCAATCAAGTGGGTAGAAAGGATAATTGTCTCCTGAGGCTCCAGAATGCCCAGCAGCATCTTATAAAAATCTTCTCTGTTGAAAATGTCATTTCCTGCAAAGGGTTCATCCATCAGAATATAGTCCGCTCCCTGACACAGGGCCAGGATGACCTCGAACTGGTTTTTCTGTCCCGTGGAATAGCCTCTCAGTGCCTCCCGCATGGGCAGCTCAAAGAAATCCATCAGGGCCTCAAACCTTTTCTCCCGAAAGGTTCCGAATTGAAGCCGGTAAAATTCCCTGTGGGATATGGGCGTCAGATTTGGAAAAAAAGAATGCTCGCAGGTTGCAAAGGAAAGTCTGCCTATGCTCCTGTGATTAATTCTTTCCCCATCCAGCAAAACCTTCCCTTCATAAGACTGAAATCCCAGAATACTCTTTAATAAGGTGGTCTTGCCTGCCCCGTTTTCCCCGAACAGTCCCACGATCTCCCCCTGTCCCAGGGTCAGGTCAACATTCTTTAGGGCTTCCACCCCTCCCAACTTCCCGTAATACCTTTTTCCCAATCCCTTGATTTCCAGCATGGTTTTCTCCCTCTCTTAAGGCCGGCACTCGCCCGGTATCACCAGCAAATACATTCCATAGTACATAAGATAGAGCGACGTCAGGATCATTGCCGCCAGCCCCATGCCCAGAAGCGGCCCTGCCACACAGCTTTTCAGCACCGTCCACCGCCCGGGAAGCCTGCGCATCAGATAAATGCTCCTGGTCTCGTGGTAATAATATATATAGTGATACGCCATCATTGCCGCCAGGAACAGGAACAGAGGCACATACAAACCCCAATGTCCCGTCACCAGCTTCCCAAAGGAAGCCGCCACCGCCCCCTCTCTCAGCACCCACTCCCGATCCCTGTATTCATATAATACCTCTGCCGACCGGTGCAGACTTATAAAAAACTGCAGACTCAGGCCGATACCAAGTCCCAGCAGAAGTACCGCGTAATTCCGCTCACTCTCGTAATCATATCCCGGAGGAAAACAAGTTTCCGGCTTCCACAAGCCGGCCTGCTTTCCACCAGTCCGCACTTTCTGTTTACTGCGCCCGCCTCCGCAAAGGCTTTTCCCATTGATTTCGATCACAGTCCTGCACCTTCTCTCTTTCCGCCATATAAACATGCCATATATTCACGGCAATCCTAAATAGATACAGTATCATGGAGAGCCAGTCCGCCGCATTTCCCCCCAGAGAGCTTACAAACAAGACTGTGGTCAGGGTATAGAGCAGAATCGACAGTACATATTCCGATTTCTCTGCCCTTCCCGCTGCTGCTTCTACGGCAAAGGCAGACAGCAAAAGTACATTGCGCACCCACTTCCCGGCCTCCGCCATGGGCAGAAGACAGTGCAGGAAATCGACGCGGTAAAATGCCAGAAACAGACTCAGGGGAGAATCATATCCCTCCGCCGCCCTTCCGTATGTTCCGATCAGCCAGATGCAGATCCAGATCTGCACCGCAAAGAGCAGTACCAGACATGCCAGGTTATAAGCAGCCTTAATCCCAAAAATCATGCCGCCGGACAGCTTCAGCCGCAGCATGGTCCCGCTGCTTTTGGATGTCAGCCGTCCTTCCGTCCACACCAGAATAAAGTATACCAGTCCCAACGCCGCAAGGAAGAACAGGGAAATATGACTGTCCGCCACAACCGCCGCCAGGGTACGATATTCCGTAAAGGAATCCCCTTCCGCCTTGATACAACCGCGAAACAACATTATCTCAGCAGCCGCCGTCACTGCCAGCACCGCGAGGATTTTGTAAATACTGCTTCTTGCCAGCAGGGCCCACAGTGCCAATGCCGGTCTTACTGCCTTTTCCCCGTCCTGCCTTTCCAGGTCGTCCTTTTTCCCGTCTTCCCTTCTCATCCTGCGCCTCCCGGCCGCCGCTTCGGCGGACGTCTCACTATCACTTTCATTCCCTCTCTGCTTCCCAAATATCCTTCGCCAGTACAAACGCCTCCTCCCGGGAAACCCCCAGCCGCTTCATGGCCGTCACCCAGGCCTTCGTGTCCTCTGCAAACAGCTCCCTGCGGATGCGCTCTACCGTCCCGGCATCCACATGAGTATAGCTAATGGCGCCGGAACGCGAGACAATAACTCCCTCATCCTCCAATATACGGTATGCCTTCTGTATGGTATTGGGATTCACCCCCAGCAGCGCAGACAGCGCCCTTCTGGAGGGAATCTCTTCCCGATCCTCTATCGCTCCTGCCGCAATCTCTTGCTTTATGTGCCGGATAATCTGCAGATAGATCGGACGATCCTCACCCAGTATAAAATCCTCAAACGATACCATTCCCCATGCTCCAGCCGTATCGGTCGTATAATACAGTTCTGTCAACTGTATTATACGACCGATACGGCTGTTTGTCAATCTCTAACGCACATTTCCCAAGCCAAATACGCAAAGTCAGTGGTCTTTTTCTCACCAAAATATAGTCTTCAATCCTGCAAAGCAGTGTAATACCTCATCTCCACCTGCTCTCCCTCCGCCTCCAGGACCACTGCGCCGCTGAAGTCTGTTCGAAATACATGGCTCCCAGCCTTCTCCAGCCTCTCCAGCAGTTCCTCATGAGGATGCCCGTAGCGGTTGTTCTGCCCGCAGGAAATTACAGCGGCCCGGGGCCGGAGCTGTGCCAGAAATTGCTCCGGAGTGGAATTACGGCTTCCGTGATGAGCCGTTTTCAGCACCGTGACATCAGAAAGCTCCCGGCGCTGCAGCTCTGCCAGCAGCGCCTGTTCCCCCGCCCCTTCCACATCTCCTGTCAACAGCAGAGAAAAACTGCCGAAATCTGCATAAATACATTCCGAATATACATTGCCTTCCGATCCGCTGCATCCCGCCACGGGATGCAGGCAAAGAAAATGGACTTCCCCGCAGTTCCAGGCATCTCCAGCCCCCAGCCAGGCCACCCGGACATCACCTCCCCGGTCCTTTCCCACGCCGTCCGCCGCAGCCAGGAGCTCACCGAACGCTTCCTCCCTGGCCCGCTCTTCCACCGCAGGCAGAATCAACTGTTTTACTGTCAGGTGATTCTCCCCGGCAAGCTGCAGCAGCTCCAAAATGCCGCTCATATGATCCGTGTCGGGATGGGACAAAAAGATGCCGTCCAGACTGCGTATGCCGTAATATTTCAAAGCAGGAAGAAGTACATACTTTCCGACTTGACTGCGGCTGCTGCTGCCGCAGTCAAAGAGATAGGTCACACCCGACGCAGTCTGCACCAGACAGCAGTCCCCCTGGCCCACATCCAGAAAGATCACCCTGTTTCCCGCTGTCGGAGGGATTGCCAGTACCAGGACTGCTGCCGAAAGGACCGCTGTGCACATTATTCCTGCCGCTGCTCTTCCGGGACCGCTTTCCTTGCCGGCGACGACCGGTTTGGAATGCTTTCTCATGCGCTTTAACAGCAGCATGGCACAGGCCAGCCCCCCGTAATATACGACGATCTGCCATGCTTTCGGTTTGCCCGGATTCCAGACCCCCAGGGGCATGTGATCAAAAAACCTGCATAACCACTCAAACCACCGGAGCACCAGTCGATCCGCTGCTGCCGCTGCCCCCAGCCCCGGGAGCAGACTTAAAAAACCTGTAATCAGTACAGGCTTCATCATGGGCAGCACCAGCAGGTTTATCAGGATGCCCCATACCGGTATCTCGTAATAGAACCACAACTGCACCGGCAGCGTAGCCAGTGTTATGGACAGACTTGCAAGAATTGCGTATTTCAGTCTCTGCAGCATCTTCCGCAGCACAAGCAGTATAGGATTTTCCCCGTATTGCTTCGGACGGACAGGATACTCCTTCGGAACCAGCATCGGATAGACTGCGCCAATCCCCAGCACCGAGGAAAAAGACAGCAAAAACCCCGCGTTCTCCAGATAATACGGATTCACGAGCACCATACCTGCAGCGAGAATCCCCAAAGCCGTCAGCATATCATAGGTCCGCCCGCAGATCTCTCCCAGCATCCGGATCAGGTACATGCCGATTGCCCGGCAGGCAGATATACTGAATCCTGTCATCATCCCATAAAGCACCAGTACCGTACCACCTGCCAGAGCGCAGGGCACAATCGGCAGTCCCGTCCTGCGCAGCAGGCGATACAGGCTCATGCCGATGATGGTGATATGTAGGGAAGAAATGCTTAAGATATGCAGAATCCCGTTCCGCTTATACAGCTCCTTCAGCTCCCTGTCCGTGTCGCCCTTCTCTCCCAGCAGAAGGGCGCACATGACCGCAGCTTCCCGCTCCGGAAGCACTCCGTACAGCCGCTCCTTCAGGCATAGCCTGAACCGGTACAGGGTTTCCCGGACTTTCCAGTAACGCTTGCCGGCTGCCAGGACCTCCGCCTCCCGCAGACTCCCGCCGACCCCCAGGGAGCGATAATATACCTCACGGTCAAACTCTCCCGGATTCGTGGCCCCGGAAAAAGGAGTATAAATACCGGAGACAGTCACCCTGCTTCCCAACGGAAGATCCGGACTGCTGTCCGTCGGCTCACATATTAATTTTTGCTGATAGGAAATTGATTCGTTGACAATTACAGATGTTACCCAGAATTTATCTTCTTCCTTTTGGCAGACCTGCCCCGTGACGCACCAGGAAACCCCCGGCTGTATACTCTCCATACAGGCCTGGCCCGGCGGCGGATTCTCATACCGACCAGCCGCCAGCCTGACCCACACGAAAGCCACACAAACCACTGCTGCCGCAAAAAGCGGTCTTTTCATTCTATTTTCCTCATAGTTACTCCAATTTTGTCACAATATCCAGATTTCTCTCAAAGGTGCTGCTCTGAAATCCGGAGGGTGCCTCCCCGTTGATCAATATCTGAACCTTATTAACATTGTTCAGCTCCACCAGGGAATTGACAATGGAATAGATGGATACGTCGGTCGAGACATTATTTACCACCGTGAGAAAATTCTCGTCCAGATTCACATAGCACACCCCGTCTTTTGTCATCACGCTGATGACCTTCGTCGCCGGATTTATAGTGGGATAAATCCCCTCCACATGCCCGCTTGGCCCCGCCAGCAGCTCATCCACCACAAAGCGCTCCAGGGGAATATTGGTGGAATAATACTTTTCCCTGTATGCGGCGATCAGGCCCGTGCCGTCCTCGCCGGCAAAATACAGCTTTACCTTCACCTGCTCATACGTGTTAATCTCGTTACCGTCGTTATCAATGAAACGATCAGCGCTCATCCATCCTACCGTTCGTCCCAGACTGTCATACAGCTGATTGCCCTCCACCGTAATTCCCACATATCTGACCTTGTCCAGCTGTGTCAATGTACGCACAATGGACGCACGGGTCAGCACCTCCGTGGTAGCCGGAAGACTCAGATAAGCCTTGTCCACATCCAGCAGCACCTTCTCCCCGTCCCAGTTTACATCCAGAACCTGGAAACCCATCAGCAGAGGCGCCTTGTACTCCAGCTTTTCCGGATTCGTAGCCAGACACTGAATCAGCTCGTCCAGCTTTTCCTCCGTGTCCTGCCCTTCCATCACATGAGGGTGGGCTTCCACTTTCGTCTCCGAATTGCTGACATAATAAACCTGCATTGCATTTTCGTCTTCCCCGTCTTCCGCTCCGCACGCGGACAGTGACAACGCGGTCAAAAACACCGTCAGAATAATATATATCTTTCTCATACTACCTCTCATCTTATTCATGTCATTCGGCAATATAACTAAGCGGAATCCTCACGGCAAAGCTGGATCCTTCCCCCTCCACACTGGTAACCGTGATGGCACCCCTGTGCAGCAGAACGGCGCTTCTGGTAATAGCCAGGCCAAGTCCCGTACCGCCTATATCCCTGGAATGGGACTTGTCTACACGGTAAAACCTTTCGTAGATATGAGCCAGGGATTCCTCCGGAATTCCCAACCCCGAGTCACTGACTGTAAAGGTAAAATACTGATGGTCCGCATCCAGCTCCACCTTGACCCAGCCGTGCTCCTTATTGTACTTAATCGCGTTCTCCACAAGATTCGTCATAATCAGCGTCAGCTTCACCTCGTCCACCTCGGCTACCACTGTGCGCATACTCTCAAATACCAGCTCCACATCCCTCTTTCTGGCAATGGGACGCAGCCTTTTTAATATCAGTTCCGTCAGGTTATTGATATTCAAGGACACAATGTTCATCTGCTGCACTTTATTTTCCATCCGCACCAGCGCCAGCAGGTCTGTGATAATCTGATTCTCCCTGTCGATCTCCGATACAATATCCTCCATGAATTCCCTGTACAGCTCCGCAGGCGCATCTTCCTGCGCCAGCAGGGAATCTGCCAGCACTTTGACGGATGTCATGGGCGTCTTGAGCTCATGGGACACGTTTGCCACAAACTCCTGCCTGGAATCATCCAGTGCCTTCATACGCCTCAGCAGTTGGTTAAAGGCTTCCACAATGTGCACTGTCTCCACGTAATCCGGAACGTCAATGGTCTTGTCGCTGTACCCCGCCTGCACCTCGTTAATAGCCGCAGTTACTCTGTAAAAAGGCTTTGTGAGTACGGTAGAAAGGACAATGGCACAAGCCAGTATCCCCACCAGCATCAGGTTCTGCAGGATAGCCGCTTCTCGATTCAACGCATCCATGGTAGAGATTATGGCGTCACTGGAAATACTGGTGACCATGACCCCTACAATCGAACCGGAGCCATCCTCAGAACTGCCCGTATCCTCGATCGGAGTAGTCATCTCTATGTAGCCATGCTCCCTGTCATAGTTTGACATGCTTTCTCCCTGGAGACAACGAATGACTTCCTCGGAAATCATGGTTTTCCCTTCGCTGATACCATAGGTGTCCTTTACCACCCGCAGACTGGAATCAACAATTATCACCCGCCCCTCGTAAAGATTAGAAATCATTTCCAGTTCGGCGTTAATCACGTTTTCATTTGTCTTCGTATCGCTGAAATAATGATTGCTGAGCAGATGGTTCCCCACGATCTTAAGCTGATTCTGGACCGTAGCGGTTCTGATCTGCACCGTGCGCTCCTCATAGCTGTTCAGAATGCCGTAACGCATAAGTACACTGGGCACAATACCAATCACAAGTATAATGATAAAGATGCGCGCCTGAAGGCTGCGCAGAGAAAGGAGACTTTTCAGTTTCTCCCAATATTTTACCGCCATCCCTTACTTCCTATTCGTTATAAAAATAGTATCCTACCCCCCATTTGGTATGTACATATCTGGGCTCGCTGGGATTTTTTTCTATCTTTTCCCGAAGGCGCCTGATATGTACGTCCACTGTCCGCACATCCCCGGGATAATCCGGCCCCCACACCAACTGCAGCAGATTTTCCCTGCTGTACACTTTGTTGGGATTCAGCATCAAAAGCTCCAGAACCTCAAATTCCTTGGCGGTAAGACTGATCTCTTTTCCGGCAATATAAGCCCGCCTGCCCTCGCAGTCCAGCTTCATTTCCCCGCTCTCCACCGTTTTAGGGGACACGGCGGCATCACCCATGACACGCTTGGGCTCCATGCGGCGCATGATTGCCTTAATCCGCGCTTTCACCTCCAGAATATTAAACGGCTTGGTGATATAATCATCAGCCCCGTATTCCAGGCCAAGGATCTTGTCCATATCATCTCCCTTTGCCGTCAGCATGATAACAGGCACATTGGAAAATTCACGGATCTGCTGGCAGACCTCATATCCCGTAAGCTTTGGCAGCATGACGTCCAACAATACAATATCATACTGGTTGTTCCGCGCGTATTCCAGCGCCTCCTCCCCGTCGTATGCACAGTCCACCTGCATATTATCCTGTTCCAGACTGAAGCGTATTCCCTTTACGATCAGCTTCTCGTCGTCTACCACTAATGCCCTTTTCCCTGCCATTCTTAATCTTCCTCACTCTGTCTTGATTCTGTCTTTAATCCTGTTGTAAACACTGGTCTTGATGCCTGGCACCTTCATAATGTCCTCGCGGTTTTCAAAGAATCCGTGCTCTTCCCGGTAGCGCAGAATATCCCGGGCTCTGGACTCGCCAATCCCGGAAAGCGTACAAAGCGTCTCCGCATCTGCGGTATTGATGTTGATCAGGCCATCTCCCCCGTCCGGATCCACAGGCTCTGCCGCCTCGTCCACCGTAGGAAAATACAGCTTTTCACCGTCCTTCACCTTTGCCGCCAGATTTACCCAGTCCGTTCGTGCATCCTCCCGCAGCCCGCCTGCCGCTTCCAGCGCCGCCTCCGCTCTGCTTCCCTCCCGCAGGGCCACCACGCCCGGACAGTTGACTGCTCCGCACACATACACATAAATCCGGGAAAGCTCCTCCGATTCCGCCGTCGGGTCTGACATATGATCCGCCGTCGGGTCTGACATATGATCCGCCGTCGGGTCTGACCCATGATCCGACGTAGGATCCTTCCCCGCCTCCTTCCGGCTGTTCCCTCCGGAATCGGCTTCCGGCACATTCTTTGACACCGACATACCGCTTTCGCCCACAAGTACCAGGCCGTCCGCCTGTGTCCCGCAGCTGCACAGCAACCAGCTCAGAGCCAGACTGCATATGATGCAGCTTATTTTTTCATATCTCACCATAGTCCCTCACTTTCAGGGATTGCCTCTCTATGCTGATTAATATTATTGTAATAGAATTGTAATCTTTTTACAAGCCGCTTTTCATCATTTCCATTTAAAAATAATAATTCCCGCCACAGCCACTGCCATGCCCAATGCTTTTCTCCACTCCCAGGGCTGCTTCTCCACCCCGAACCATCCCAGCAGCTCGATCACATATGCCACCAAAAGCTGCGCCACCACAATCAGCATTACTGCTCTGGCCGGCCCCAGCATCTCCATGCCCTTTATGACCGTGTACGTGATGAACGCCCCGATGGCTCCCCCCAGCAGCATGTACTTCGGCTGTACCTGGAATACCTGCAGCAGATTACTCCTGTCCGTGAAAAGCCAGGCCCCCAGACAGACCGCAAGAGCCGACAGCTGCACAAAAGCGCTTGCTGCCCAAATACTGGACGCCTTGGTAACCTGTGTGTTAAAGACTCCCTGTACGCTCATCAGGGCACCTGAAATCAACGCAATAAAAAAACCAATCATTGGAATACACCTGTCCTTTCTAAGCTTAAGTGTACCCGATGATCGGTTTCTTTATGCCTGATCAGTAATTTCCTTCCACCTGGGCGTCGATCTGTGCCGCCAGCTCCTGCACCTGGGCGGTCACGTCCCCGCCGTTCCATACCTGGGCAAACAGCCTCTCCAGCTGAAGCCAGAAATTTCCCGTATCCATCATCTTCGGCAGCGGAACGCTGCGGGCATATTCCAGCTTAAAAATCTGCAGCGGTCCGTTGTCCGCACCGGCGCTCGACTTTGCCGGAGCTTTCCCCGTCCTCTCGTAAAGAGAATCAGAGCACTCGTCCACCAGATAGGCGGCAAATTGATTAGCCAGTTCCTTGTGCAGGGAATATCCGTTTACCGCAACCGCATTGGTCACGGACATGGAACGGCTTTGCAGCACATCACTCACCATGGGCATCATGGCCACGCCGTAGTCAAAAGGAATCAATCCCTCTGCCTTCGCATCCGCCAGCCTTTCCACCACGTCTGTGGTAGCGATGGTAAACACGATTTTCCCGTCCACAAAATCCTGCACCGCGGACTCATAGGTAACCGTATCGGACTCAATGAAGAAAAACGGATTCAGTCCCTTGTATACCTCTAGGCAGGCAATTGCCTCATCATTAACGATCTGAATATTTGACTCGTCGTCTCCGGCATCTCCGCCCACAATCATATAATTTCCCACGATCCAGTAATTATAAAAAATATCCGACACTGCCCATGTCATAATTCCTTCCACGCCCTCGGGAAGATCAAAGGTATCGGCAAAGTTCAAAAGCTCATCCAGTGTGCCGGGAACGGCCCTCTGGAAATATTCTTCTGTCTTTGCTGCCAGAAGAGCCTCGTCCAGCGTGATACCCTCCGAATCCTCCGCAGGTTCTCCGTCCTCGGTGCCGTCTCCCAGAAGCTCTTTCTGAGCGCTCTGCCTCGCCCACTCCGCCAGATAAGTCTCATTATAGATCAGGGCGCTGGTCTCAAAGGAAAGGGGATAGGCCACGGTCTTTCCATGATAGGATACTGCCGACAGTGCGGACGCCGGAAAATTTTCCTCGGTGCACACCGCCTCCGTATCCCTGACCTCCTCCGCCAGGCCCGCCAGATACGCCTTCTCCAGCGAATCATGACTGATAATATAAGCATCAGGCATCTGCTCTTCCTCCAGAGATGCCCGGTTAATCGCTTCCAGGTACTCGCTGTCCGAGGTCAGCACCGGTATCACGTGCACATCCTCCCGCTCTCCGAAGGACACCGCCGCACTGTTTATGAAATTGGTCATGGTTTCATCGGAATACCAGAAATAAATGGTATCCTTCCTGTCGAACCAGGCCGGCCGCGATACATCCTCGGGATCGCCTGCAGGATCCAGAGTGCTCCCATACAAAACAGCCGCGGCAAAAACCACAACTGCCGCAACTGCAATTAATCTCTTTCTTAAATTCATATACTCCGCTCCAGAATTGAAATCATCTCGTCAACATTTTCCTTGCTGATAATCAGAGGAGGTACAAAACGAATGATATTTGTTCCCGCATTGATCAAGATCAGGCCATTTTCCAGAGCGCGGCTGATGGTATCGCCCACGGGCCTGTCAAACACCAGTCCCTGCATCAATCCGGCGCCCCGTCTCCCCACGATGCAGCCATATCTTTCCTTCAGCTCCTCCAGACGCATTTCCAGATAGGGAGCCACCTCTCTCACATTCTCTATTATATGGTTCTCTTCAAATAAATCAAGCACTTTTTCCACCGCCGCACAGGCAAGAGGGTTTCCGCCGTAGGTGGTTCCGTGGTCTCCTGCGGCAAGAGAATTCTGCCCCACCCTTTCGGTCATAAGGAAAGCTCCCACAGGCACACCGCAGCCCAGCGCCTTGGCCGTAGTCATAATATCCGGCTTCACGCCGTATTTCTGCCAGGCATACATCGTGCCGGTCCTGCCCATACCGCACTGTATCTCATCCAGAATCAGGAGAATATCCCGCTGATCGCAGATTGCCCGAACCTCCCGCAGGAATTCCTCCGTGGCGGGAATCAGGCCGCCCTCTCCCTGCACCGTTTCCAGAATGATCCCGCAGGTCCTGTCCGTGATCTGTGCCTTCACGCTCTCAATGTCGTTCAGCTCCGCAAACCGGATGTTGCCGATCATGGGCTCAAAGGGCTCCCTGTATTTGGCATTACCCGTGACCGACAGCGCGCCGAAAGTCCTGCCGTGGAAGGAATGGTTCATGGCAATGATCTCATGCTCCCTGCTGCCGTCCTTCAGATAAGCGTACTTCCGCGCCGCCTTCAGCGCTCCCTCCACCGCCTCTGCCCCGGAGTTGGTGAAAAAGACCCGGTCCATACCGGAGACTTCCTTCAGCTTCTTCGCAGCCCGGATGGCAGGCCTGTTGTAATAATAGTTGGAGGTATGTATTATCTTGTCAATCTGTTCCTTCAGGGCATCATTATATGCTCTGTTATTGTACCCTAAAGCAAACACGGCGATTCCCGCCACAAAATCAAGATACTCCTTCCCCTCCATATCATAGAGCCGGACTCCGTCCCCTCTCTCCAGCACAATCTGATAGCGGTTATAGGTATGAAGCAGGGCTCTTTCCGCCTCTGCAATGTACTCCTTCATGTCCATACGTTTCATTCCTTTCATGCTTCCATAGTCTCGATCTCTTCATCGTCCACAATAGCCGTCCCAATGCCGTGGTTGGTAAAAATTTCCAGCAGCAGGCAGTGGGGAATCCTGCCGTCCAGAATGTGAACCCTTTTCACACCGCTGCGGATTGCCGAGGTACAATTGTTCAGCTTGGGCAGCATACCGCCTCCGATATAGCCTCCGGAAATCAGCTCCTCCGCCTCCGCGGCAGACAGCCTGGAGATAAAGGATGACTTGTCATGAATATCCTTGTACAGCCCTTCAATATCCGTCAGGAACGCCAGCTTTTCTGCGTTTACCGCTCTGGCAATGGCGCAGGCGGCATCGTCCGCATTGATATTATAGGTCTGGAAATGCTCGTCCAGGCCGATGGGCGCCACAATGGGAAGGAAATCCCTCTCCAGCAGATCAAACAGCACTTTCGGCATGACGTTTGTGATCTCTCCCACAAAGCCGATGTCCTGGCCGTCGGAATACTTCTTTTTCACCTGCAGAAGTCCGCCGTCCTTTCCGCTGATGCCTACAGCCTTGACTCCCAGCTCCTGCACCATGGTTACAAGGCTCTTGTTTACCTTGTTTAAGACCATCTCGGCAATCTCCATGGTCTCCTCGTCGGTGACACGAAGCCCGCCCACAAATTTTGCCTCCTTGCCTACTTTTCCCACCCAGCGGCTGATCTCCTTGCCCCCTCCGTGGACAATGATGGGCTTGAAACCCACCAGCTTTAACAGTGTTACATCCTTGATCACATTTTTCTGCAGCTCCTCGTTACTCATGGCGCTGCCGCCGTACTTGACAACGATAATCTTGCGGTTGAACCGCTGTATATAGGGCAGGGCCTCTATGAGCACCTCCGCCTTCTGCAATACCTTTTCCATATCCTTTTCCATAATAACACCCATACCTTTCTGCCGCCGGGCAGCATATTCAATTGCTTTTCTGAGTCAGTGCACTTTATTGGCTTGCAAAAGCCTTGCACACTTAGCTCCTGTAATCCGCATTAATTTTTACATAGTCATAGCTCAAATCGCAGCCCCAGGCAGTGGCTTGCGCCTCTCCCATGTGCATATCCGCCAGCACGGTCACTTCCGGGTCTGAAAGTATCTTCGTGGCTTCCTCCTCGCTGTAATCGCAGGCTACACCCTTACTGAAAATGTGTATTTCACCGGAACGGCTCTTAAAATACAGATCCACGTTCTCCGGGTCAAACTTTGCACCGGAATAGCCCAGGGCGCACAGGAATCGGCCGAAATTGGCGTCATGTCCGAATATGGCCGCCTTTGACAGGGATGAACAGATTACGGACTTCGCCAGTATGCGGGCTTCTTCCTTAGATGCGGCTCCCACCACTTCTGCCTCAAAAAGGCAGGTGGCTCCCTCCCCGTCTCCCGCCATCTTTCTGGCAAGATAAGTGGTAACATGGTGGAGCGCTTCACAGAAAGCCTCATAATCCGGACCTTCCTCCACGATCTCTTCATTGCCTGCCAGACCGTTTGCCAGCACCATCAGCGTATCATTGGTAGAAGTATCCCCGTCCACGGAAATCATGTTAAAAGAATCCACCACATCGGCGCTGAGAGCCTTTTGCAGCATTTCCTTGGAAATGTTCACATCAGTGGTAATAAAGGCCAGCATGGTACACATATTGGGATGAATCATGCCGGAGCCCTTGCACATGGCCCCCATGACGGCAGTCACACCTCCCGCCTGAAACTCCACAGCAATCTCCTTTTGTACGGTATCCGTGGTCATAATGGCCTTTGCCGCGTCCGTCCCTGCCTCCGGAGTGCCCGCTTTTGCCGCCGCCAGCTTCTCAATGCCGGCCCGGATCCTGTCCATGGGAAGCTGTGCCCCGATCACACCGGTGGAAGCCACCAGCACGGAATCGGCGGGAATATTCAGCAGTCCTCCCAGACATTCCGCCTCCGCCTTGCAGAAGTCCATCCCCTGTTTTCCCGTACAGGCATTGGCCACACCGGAATTTGCCACCACTGCCTGGGCATAAGGGGAATTATCCACGATATTCCTGTCCCAGAGCACCGGCGCTGCCTTTACCACATTACTGGTAAAGGTTCCCGCCACTTTGCAGGGAACGGTACTGAACACCAGTGCCATATCCTTTCTGTTCTGATATTTTACGCCGGCCTCCACGCCTGCTGCCTCAAATCCTTTCGCAGCGGTTACACCGCCAGTAATCTGTTTCATACGCCCCTTCTTTCCGCGCTCCTCAAGCGCTGCATTTTTTATTGGTTAAAGGCTGTAATATTGGCCTCGTTCAGTGTAAAATCATAATAGTTCAGGTCCTCACGCTTCGTCCAGCCGATCCGGTTCCAGAAAGCGTTCCCCACATCATTTTTGGTAAAGGCAATCAGGCTGACCTTATTGATCCCCTCCGCCTTCAGGGCATTCATGCAATGGACCACCATGGCCTTGCCGATGCCGTTCCTGCGGTAATCCTCCCTGACGCACACATGGTACAGGCAGCCCCGCCTGCCGTCGTGCCCGCAGAGAATGCCTCCCACCACGGCGCCGTCCCCTGCCACCGCCACCACACTGATACCGGGATTCCTTTTTAAAAAACGCTCCACTCCTTCCCTGGAATCGTCGATGCTGCGAATGCCGAAGCCCCTGATGGTCATCCACAGGGCCCACAGCCCCTCATAATCTTCTATTGTCATTACTTTTACAGTAAATACACCGTTCATGCCCGTTTCTCCGTTTCTTTCAAGATATTTTCCCCGTAAACTGCCCTATCGCCCATGCTGCCATCTATTCCGGTCCAGACCGGCCTCACTGTCCGCTACCGGCTCCACATAATAAACGTGGTGCATAGGGCGCAAAAAAACTTTTCACATATTCTCGCCGGGTTTCGCGGGGCAGCAGGACAGATTGCAAATCAGTGCCGGTTTTCTGCCCGCACCAACTTTAATTTTCAGTTGCATTCTCAGGCATTTATGATATAATGAATTTCATGGAAGCATAGCTCAGCTGGGATGAGCGCTCGCCTGACTAGCGGGAGGCCAAGGGTTCGAGCCCCTTTGCTTCCATTTTTATTTTACAATAATTTATACAGCCAAACACCCCAATAGCTGGTTTCCGTCTCAAAATATCCCATCAGCTCCACATTCAGATCCGCCCCGTTCAGGATCTCGCCGCAGGAAAAAAGATACTCACAGCCTAAGGCTTTCAGCGCCTCCATGTTGAATTCCAGGTTTCGGTATACAATGTGCCTGTCCTTTCCCAGCATCCATGCAGTTCCGGATTCCGAATTAAACAGGTAGCAGCGGCTTCCCCAGTTGTCAAAATACACCGCCGTCTCCGGAACCTTTTCCAGCTCCTTCTCCATCACCTTGCGGAATTTGTGTTTGTATTCCAGAGAATAATTATTGGAGTAGCCGTCTGCCGTATAAAAACCGTGCATCAACGCAGGCGCAGGGCTCATGCCAAGGTGTGCGATCCGGTATTCACTCATCTCTCTGCCGATAGCCTCCTCAAGATCCCGCATCAGATCCTCCGCGTACAGGCTTTCCCAGGAAATAAACCCGGTCACGGCGGAGCCGTTGTTCATCTGATTTACATTCCTGTAAAGATACGAATTCGCCCCAATCTGCCACATCGCAGGAAACAAAACCACTGCCAGTACAATCAGCTTAAGGGAAGCGGCAGCTTTCAATGTATTCCACAGCGGAGCGGCGCACAAGGCAAATTCCAGATACCAGCAGGCGGGATACACCCAATAAAAACGATCGATCTGAAAGTATCGCAGGATTCCGCTGCAGCCGTTCCTGAAATCCGTCACCAGGGACGATTTGCAGATACCGTAAGCAAGGGCAATTACCACAAGTACAGCCATTCCTGCGGCTGCCGCAAGGTAACGCCGTCTCTCCTTCTCTGCCATCCTGCGGTACAGGACTGCGCCTGTTACCAGCATAATCAGTATGGGAAGCAGCAGATATTTATGAAAAGACTGGGCGTGCTCCCCGCCGTTGCGGAACATATCACAAGCCGTATTCCAGAAAGGACTGGCTGTGTTGAACTGCTCCTCCCTGTGACTCACAAATCCGCTTTCCCCCGGCATGCGCTCCAGAAACAGCCTGTAATTTACCGCCAGATAAGTCACAAGCAGCTCCAGAAAGCCCAATACCGGCAGCTTTACCGGCTTCCTTTTCACCGCCATCCAAATCAAAGCCAACGCCCAGAATCCCAGAACCACATAACCGATCAGGATCAGATGGGTCGTCAGTCCGAACAGCAGGATGAAAAAGAAGCTCAGGAAAACATGCTTCCTCTGATACAGACATAGGAAAGCGTACAGCAAAAGCGGCACCCCCATGACCGACAGCCCGTAGACCGGCAGAACCGGCAGCATGCTGAAACAGCCTGCAGCCCCGCAGGCGAGGATATTGCTGCCGGTAAGTTCCCTGGCGCAGAAATACATACCGAAAAAACCGACGGCAAACACGATTCCGTACTGAATCAAAAAGGCCCAAAAGACCGGAAAAATCCGGTACAGAAGAATAAAGAGAACTGCCGACGGCTGCATACCGCTGACATTGACCCCTCCCATCATCTCCGGGAATACTTCCGCTCCGGTTCCCAGATATTTGGCATGAAATACATAGCTTAGAATCGTCTCGTCCAGCTGGTCGTGAAAAGGAAAAACACTGCCCTCCCTTAAAATAAGGCAGGGCAGGAAATTCACTGCCATAAGCATGATTCCCGCGATCCAGAGCGGAAAACCGTCCAGCCGGCTGACAAACCGATTGACCTTTTGCAAATCTGTTTCATTCCTTTCATACTTCCCGACATGCCGCCTCCGGCGGCACGGACAATTCGTCACACTTTAAGGGAAACAGGGCACCAGCTCCAGACCCTCGTCCTCAGACAGACCGAACAGCAGATTCATATTCTGTACCGCCTGCCCGGCAGCGCCCTTCACCAGGTTATCCAGCGCACCCATCATGATAACTCGTCCCGTCCTCTCGTCAATGCAGAAATTGACGTCCACATAGTTGCTGCCTTCCACCCACCTGGTCTCAGGGCAGACTCCCTGATCCAGCACGCGGACAAATCTCTCTTCTCCATAATATTTGTGGTACGCCGCCCTGACCTCCTCGCAGGAAGGCAGGCTTCCGTCCGCCTTACGAAGCAGCGTTGCATATTCCGTCACCAGTATACCCCTGTTCATGGGTACCAGGTGAGGGGTAAAATTAATCATTACCCCGTGGCCCGCAGCATACCCCAGCTGTTCCTCGATCTCAGGGGTATGGCGATGGCTGGTTACACCATATGCCTTTATATTCTCATTGACCTCGCAGAACAGATTATCCACCTTGGCTCCCCTGCCCGCTCCGGAAGTACCGGACTTGGCGTCCACAATCAGCGTGTCCGTCTCAATCAGGCCCTCCTTTACCAGTGGATAGGCCGTTAAGATGGAACAGGTGGTATAGCAGCCGGGATTCGCCACCAGGCGGGTCTTCTCCGTAATCCTGCCACGGTTGCTCTCGCAAAGTCCATACACGGCTTCCGGAATAAACTGAGGGGATTTATGCTCAATGCCGTACCACTTTTCATATATTGCCACATCCTGCAGACGGTAGTCCGCCGACAGATCCACAATCTTTACCTTAGACAAAATATCTTCTGTGAGCACTCCCGCCAGAAACCCCTGAGGCGTAGCGGTAAAGATCACGTCAACCTGCTCCGCCAGCTCTGCCAGATTATCGTCCCTGCAGATATTCTCTACAACCCGGAACATATTCCGGTACACTTCGCCGTATTTCTTATCTATATAGCTTCTGGAGCCATACCACACGATCTCCGCATGCCTGTGGTTCAGCAGAAGCCTTACCAGCTCTCCGCCCGCGTAACCGGTAGCTCCGATAATTCCAACCTTAATCATAGCGCTTTCTCCTGTCTTTCCTGTTCTTATCAGTCTGATCCGCAGCCTTGCCTTTTTGCAATTTCGCGGCTTTCTCCGCCATAGCTTCCACGGCACTTTTTTATCATACCACATTTTGCGCAAATGTCCACTACTTTTTCGTATTTTTATGCAATACTATTCTGTTTTTATTCATTTTTGTGCATATTATACCGGTCTTTATACATAATCTCACAGGAAATATTCATATTTATGCTTGCATTTGTATATTTTCTGATGTATAGTGTTATCAGAATATTTTACGGAGGTTATCAATCATGAAAGAAAAAGTTGTTTTGGCTTATTCCGGCGGTCTGGACACTACTGCCATTATTCCCTGGCTGAAGGAAAATTTCGACTATGAAGTCATCTGCGTCTGCGTAGACTGCGGACAGGCCGAGGAGCTGGACGGTCTGGAGGAAAGGGCAAAGTCCTGCGGTGCATCCAAGCTGTACATTGAAAATGTCATCGACGAATTCTGCGACGATTACATTGTTCCCTGCGTACAGGCAAACGCGATCTATGAAAACAAGTACCTGCTGGGCACGTCCATGGCAAGGCCTCTGATCGCCAAAAGGCTTGTGGAAATTGCCCGCAAGGAAGGCGCTACCGCCATCTGCCACGGCGCCACCGGCAAGGGCAATGACCAGATCCGCTTCGAACTGGGCATCAAAGCGCTGGCCCCCGACATCAAGATCATCGCGGCCTGGAGAAACGACAAATGGACCATGGATTCCCGGGAATCCGAAATCGAATACTGCAAGGCTCACGGTATCGATCTTCCCTTCTCCGCCGACTCCTCCTACAGCCGTGACCGCAACATCTGGCATATCAGCCATGAGGGCCTGGAGCTGGAGGATCCCGCCAACGAGCCCAATTTCGAGCATTTGCTGGTGCTGGGCACCACCCCCGAAAAGGCTCCCGACGAAGGCGAGTACGTGACCATGACCTTTGAAAAGGGCGTTCCCACCTCGGTAAACGGTAAAAAGATGAAAGTGTCGGAGATTATCAGCACCCTAAACGAGCTGGGCGGAAAACATGGTATCGGCATCATCGATATTGTGGAGAACCGGGTCGTGGGTATGAAATCCAGAGGCGTATATGAGACTCCCGGCGGAACCATCCTCATGGAGGCCCACCTGCAGCTGGAAGAGCTGTTTTTGGATCGGGATACCTATGCCATGAAGAAAGAAATAGGCAGCCGCTTTGCCAGCCTGGTGTATGAAGGAAAATGGTTCACCCCTTTGCGCCTTGCAGAACAGGCTTTTATCGAGGAGACCCAGAAATATGTGACCGGCGAGGTTAAGTTCAAGCTTTACAAAGGCAATATTATCAAGGCCGGCACCACCTCTCCCTACACGCTTTACAACGAAAGCATTGCTTCCTTCACCACCGGCGACCTGTATGACCACCACGATGCAGAGGGCTTTATCAATCTGTTCGGACTGTCCTGCAAGGTTCGTGCCATGAAAATGCAGGAGCAGGGCGAAAATCCGTTCTAAGGAGCTGTCATGACTATCTTCTGGAGCTATTATGCAATCATCAATATCGTTGGCTTCGTGATCATGGGCGTAGATAAAAAAAGAGCCATCCGGGGTGCCTGGCGCATCTCGGAGGCTTCTTTATTTACCACCGCGCTCTTAGGCGGAGCTCTGGGCTGCACTCTTGGTATGCAGCATTTCCGGCATAAGACCAGGCACTGGTACTTCAAATACGGGATGCCGGCCATTTTCCTGGTTCAGGCTGCAGCAATGGCTTTTCTTCTCGGTAACTGACCTCTATGCCGGGCAGAAATCCGCGCCGCCAGGCGCACACTGTTCAACCGGCAAACATTGAAGAAGCGCATCGATCTTATCCGATCAACACGCTTCTTCATGTCTGTTCGCTGTCCAATGGACCGTCCCTCCTTATAAAAATTCAGAAGTTTTCAGGTCTGCATTTTCTTCCATTTCTACCCTTGTGTCTTTCCACTTTGCTTGTGTCCTCTGCTGTAACACTCCGTCACTCTCCTGTTTCAAAATTGTGTTACTGGCTGCCGTGTACTCATCACATTTGTTTCGATCTTACAGCTTAGTATGTTAAGCTGTATTTTATGGAAGTAATGTTTTCCTCTCTCTGTTGTAAGTTCATTATAGGTCATCCGCTTTAATTTGTCAATACCTTTTTCAAATTAATTTAAATTTTTTTACTATTTTGCTTTTATCAATTTATTATCTGAAACCGCCGGATCTAAACACGATCCGGCGGCTGCAAAACAGGCTTCTTAATCAAACATGGAGATGCCGTGTCTGATCTTGCGAAACAGCTTATGGAAAATAACCGCAAACAGCGAAACCAATATGTACATGGTAGAAAGCAAGCCTGCCGCTCCTCCTACAATGATCAAAATCCACATTCCGATGCTCATGCCTCTTCCCCCTCCTTAATTCCGGATTCCGCCTTTTCTGCAGGCGAACTTTTTCTTCCTCCAAATTCATAAATACATCCCAGGACGCCTCCGCCCACGGCAACAATCAGGATAAATATAAAAACGATTTTTTCAACCATAGCAACCTCCGATTCGTAAATTCCTATACTAAATTCCTGCACGCAAAGAAAACATCTGTGTACCCGAAGCGGACACTCCCGGCAGACAGACCCTGCGCACCCAAATCAAACGTCCTGCCGCACAGACAAAGTGCCGGCACAGGCGTTTTAAACAGAGTACCTATGATGTTATGCTTTTTTACCGTCTTTTTGGTGAATAAATTTAAGAGTTCTGCGCCCGTATTGGTTTTCACAGGCTTCACAAAGAGGAAGGAATATCTCCCGGGTAAGAAGTTTCAGAAACATTGCCGCAGGAATCAGAAATACGGCCATCCACTGTCCCGGCCGCATTCCCGTCAGGAAACGGCTGCCGGAACGATAAGCATTGAAATGCTCAAGCTGGCTTAACGTCCTGCTGTCACTGTAAAGGACATCCGCCTGCCCGCCGCTGACTCTCTGAATGCTTGCCTTGGCGAAATCAGGATACACGGAACAGGAGTCCGCATGAAGCTCTTCCATGCGCACCCCCGCTAAGATCAGAATCATGAGGATAAGCAGGCACATCCATCTGTGCGCCGCCGTATGCGTTCTTCTCATTGTACTTTCCGTTCTCCCGGCTTCTCCGATTCCGGAGTGAAACATAGTACTTCTCCGCGAAACAGCCTATGCTGTGAGCGGTTAGAAATACTTTTCACGCTATTCACTGCCAGATTACTATAACAGATTTGCGGGGCTTTCGCAAGCCCCGCACGCAGGATATTCGCCTATTCCATCGTAAAGGTAAGCTCTACCTTCCGCAGCGCCTCCGCCACGTCCCTCTCGCCTGCCACATTTAACAGCGGAAAACCGGATTTAGAGAGATGCACCCTGTGAAATGCGCTGCATCTCTTAAAATATTTTTCCCGCTCCTGGGCGTGGTACGCAATCATCAGCCTGCCCTGCTCATCCCGGAAAAAAGAGTTGTGCCCCGGTCCCTGGATGCCTTCTATGGAGGAGGAACTGAAAACTGCCGTAGGAAGCTTCGTCCAGTTTCCCACATCCAGCAGATCCCTGCCCACAGATGCGGTAAGATAACCCACCACATAATAATAGCCGCAGGCGTCTCCGCCGGAATAGGCCAGATATACCGTATCTCCCAGGATCAGGGCATAAGGGCCCTCATTGTTAATGGTTCCGCTGGTATTCTCCCAGCCGTAAAGCGGCCGGGACAACAGCACCGGCTCCGATGTAAGCCGGTCTGGACGACTCTCGTCCACTGTTGCGATATACAGCATGGAACCCGTATCCTTCGGTGTGCCAATACCGTACCGGTAGGACCAGCACACATAAGAGCTGTCTCCTGCCTTAAAATAAGTCATATCCAGCGTGATACCGTCCGTCGTCAGAGGACTTCCGTCCGCCCTGCATACCCGCACCGGTTCCTCCCAGCCGGAAGCATCCGTAATCTCCCCGCCCTCCTTCAGCCGCATCATGTGGCATTGTGGCGCCCACTGCTTTCCGCCCACGGCAAAAAGAATGTACAGCACTCCGCCGATCTCATGAAATTCCGGCGCCCAGAAGGTCTGACAAAAGCCTTTTTCCTCATTGTAAGCCAGAATGCAGTGTTCCTCCACATCCTCCGCGAAGAGCCCCTCCAATGTGTCCGCCCTGCGCACAAACAGACCAATATCGTTTACATTGTCGTTGGTAGCCAGAAAATACCAAGCTCCCCCCCGAAATAGCAAAACCGGATCCGCATAGCCCACCGCCAGGGGAAAACCCGTATCCACAGGCTCTATTCTTCCGGCAATCCGATATTTGCCGTCTCCTAAGGGGATCAGGCTCTCCCGGTCCCAGCACACAGGCTTATCGTCCACCGAACCGTCGGAATAGGTCACTTTGACACGAACCTGCTCCAACTCCACCGGCTTATGTATCCTCACCCCTGCGGGCACCTCCGCCGCCACGCTCTGCAGGGGCACCCACCGTTCCAGGATACCCGCCAGCAGCTCCTCCGGAATTTCCAGAAAGTTCTCCGTCTCCGTGCCCTTCTGCCCTCCGGCTTCGGGTATCTTCTCCATCCATTCCTCCCCGCTGAAGCGGACAAAATCCCTGGTTCTCCACACCAGATACCCGCCGCCCTCCAAAGGATTCCAGTTCTCGTCAAGAGGCTCGGCAAAAATCAAATATTCCTCTCCCGCTTTTCGCAGGCGGGGATTTCGGATTCCCCTCTCCGCAATGGTATTGTCCTCGCGGATTGCCGCTTTGGCAAACAATATGCCGTACCCCTGGTTCAGGCTCTGAAAAGGCTTTCCCTCCCAGCTTACCGCAAAATGCACACTGCACGCCAGCGATGCGGGATATTTGTTTTCCACGATCTTTTCCGTATATACCTTGATAAATGCCATATTCTCCACCAGCCCTTTCTGCAAACCGTGCTGTTATTTAAAAACCTCCGCCACGGAACTTCCCTCTTTCACAAAAGCAATAAATTTTTCCAGGGGTGCCTCACAAGTCAGCCACCGGCCACCCTCGCATACCTCCTTGCTGTTCACGTCCTGCCAGCGGCCCTTCGGCAGATAAACCCTGCGCTCCCTGCCACCCTGCTCCGTAATGGGTGCAAACAGTATATCCTCCCCGAAATAGTACTGATCCTCCAGTTCATAGCAAACCGGATCGTCAGGATTCTCAAAGAACATGGGACGCATCAGGGGCCTGCCTTCTTTGGAAGCACTCTCCATGTGGCGGCAGATATAAGGCTTCAGCTTCTCCCGAAGCTCCACCAGCTCTTTCAGCACCTGATATGCCTTGTCTCCGAAGCTCCAGATCTCGTTATCCCCGCCGCTTCTCTCCTTCACCCCGGGATGCCGCTCTGCCTGCCCCGGTGTCCGCAGTCTGGATCCGTGCAGCCTCATAACAGGACAGAACAGGCCGAACTGAGCCCAGCGCACGATCAGCTCCCGGAAATATTCGCTTTCTATATTCCCGGAATGAAACCCGCCTATATCGCTGTTCCACCAGGGAATCCCGCACATAGCCATGGAAAGCCCCGTCTTTACACTCATGCGCAGCGCCTCAAAGGTGGAACCAATATCCCCGTTCCAGACCAGGGAACCGTATTTCTGGCTGCCGGGATAAGCCGCCCGGGTCAGCAGGATAACCTTCTCCTCCCCTTCCTGCCGCAGTCCATCATAGAACATTTTGCTGTAATAGTAGGGATAGAGCATGGCCGTCTGCGCACCGTTTCCCGCATACAGCTTCAGATTGGAATACTGCTGGGGATGTACCTCCGGCTCCGCCTCATCCAGCCAGAAATTGTGAATCCCCTTGTCAAAATAATTCCGCTTGACCTTATCCCACACAAAGGGCCCGGTTGCAGGGTTTGTAGGGTCAATAAATGTTTGTTGACCGTAAAAGTCAAATGTTCCGTACTGACCGCTTTCCGTGCGCACCAGCAGGTTTGCGTCGTCCATGGCACGGTAGTTTTCGCTGGCCGGGTTAATAGTGGGCCAAACGGACACCACAGGCTGGACGCCCATTTCCTTTAACTCCCTGCACATTGCCTCCGGGTCAGGCCAGTACTTGGGGTCAAATTTCCATTCTCCCTGCTCCGTCCAATGGAAATAATCAATGACGATTGCCGCCAGGGGAATCCCCCGCCGCTTATACTCCCTGGCAGTTTCCAGTACTTCCTCCTGGCTCTCATAGCGCAGCTTGCTCTGCCAGAAGCCGGCAGCCCACTCCGGAAAAGCCGGCGCATAGCCTGTGAGATCGCAGTACTTTTTCAGCACCTCCGCCGGAGTCTTTCCCACATACACCAGATAGTCCGCCTGATAGGCGCTGTCGGCCACCCACATGGTATGATTCTTCGTAGTCTCGCAGCGCCCCGGCGCAGGATTGTTCCAGAAAAAGCCGTAGCCCAGGGAAGAATACAGTACCGGCACTGCGGACTTTGTATTATAATGCTGCAGATTACAGGTGCTGCCCTTCCGGTCAAATATGTCCTCCTGCTCCTGTCCCAGCCCGTAAAAATGTTCCCCCGGATTGGCATCAAAAATAACCTTGATCTGATAATGATCCCCCTCCGTATGTACGTTTCGGCCGGTATAGTCACCTTCAAATTTCGTGTGCAGGATCTGCCTCCCCTCCCGGTACCAGGTCAGCACACCTCCGTACCATGGATTGCCCGCCTCTACCTTCACGGATATACTCCCGTTGGTCAGGGTAGCACACTGACTGTCCCCGCTGACAACTCCCTCCGACTCTTCCACGGGAGGCAGCAGCGTCCAGTTTTCCCCGGACAATTTCCCGTTTTTTGTAGAACGGCACCTGATACAATCCTTTCCGTATGCCTCCACCACGGTCAACTCGTCCCGCCGTGTGAAAATAATTTTTTCCTTCTCCAGTGTTATGATCCCCATAAGCTCATCCCTTTCTTTTCTGCATTTTTTTGCAGCTTATCATATTATTATAGTTGCTGTTTGACTGAAATTCTTGCATTATTGTGGGAGATACTTGCACTATTTTGCTTTTTATATTATCATGACACCAGAACAAAGGAGCCTGCTGCCATGCCCGAAAATGTAACCCTGCTGAATTCCATGCCTGTAGAAAATATAATACACCGTACCGATTCCCGTCCCTTCTCCCTCTACCGCACAGTGGTGGACGAGGGGGAATCCTGCGCCCTCTACCTCCATTGTCATTCCGAAGCGGAGCTTTTTTATCTGGAACAGGGCTCGGTGGATTTTCAGGTGGAAAGCCGCTCCTTTTCCCTGCGGGCCGGAGAGGGGATCTTTGTCCCGCCGGGCCAGATCCACAGCGCAGTCAACCGAACCGATCCTACCGCCCCCTGCTGCCACCGGGCTGTAGTTTTCGACCTGAAGCTGCTGGAGCAGAGTCTTCCTCCCCGCTGTCAAAATTACTTTGCCCCCTTGCAGCTTCGTCGGCCTGACTGCGTCTTTCCCATCACATCGGCAAAGCCGGAGAATGCCCGGCTGCTGACACTGCTGCCCGCCGTCTTTTCCCTGCAGGAGCCTGAACTGGAGCGTTACGAGCTCTCCCTGATGGGGACCCTGCTCCTGTGCTGGCAGGAATTGTACAATCTCTGCTTTTCCAGGCTCAGCGCAGATCCTGCCGACAATGCCCTGCAAAGCGAAATACAGAAAAGCCTGGAATTCCTGCAGCGCAATTTTGCGAATCCCGTGACTCTGGCAGAGCTGTCAAAACAGGCAGGCTTCAGCGAAAGTTACTTCTGCCACAGCTTTAAAAGCTGTACCGGCTATACTCCTTTTGCCTATCTGAACCGCCTCCGTATTTTGAAGAGCTGCGAACTGCTGACCCAAACGGGCAAAAAAATAACCGAGATTGCTTCCCTCTGCGGGTTTAACAATGTCAGTTATTTCAATCGCACCTTTTATAAAATGACAGGCACTTCCCCCTCTGCCTACCGCAGGAAGCAGCGGCATTCTTTGCCTATGCAGTCACAATGATCCCTCCCGCATTGGCATACATGCTGCTGACCCCCCTGGTATTCATAATAATGACGCGCTTAAACTCATTTTTTGCCATAATCAGTTTTTTCACCAGCTCCGCCCGGTCCGGTGCATTGCAGTGACTGATGATCAGGCACCTGTCCCTTGCTTCCTTCAGCTCTTCCGTCACAAGCTCCCCGAGCCGCGCCAGCGCCTTCTTCATGCCGATACACTGGGATTTCTGCACAATCTGCCCTCTGAATCCGGCCATAATGGGCTTAATATTCAGGGTGGATGCCACCAGCGCTTTCACCGACGAAAGTCTTCCGTTTTTCCGCAGTGTCTCAAGATTATCCAGTACGAAGTAGGTGAGGACGCTGTTTCGGAATCGTTCCACCTTTTCCACCGTTTTTTCAAAAGATAGCCCTTCCTCTTCCAACTCCATCAGCTTCAGCACAAGCTGGGTTTCCCCGCCGCTTGCGGATTCGGAATCAAACACATGTATTTTCTTCTCCCCATGCTCTTCTTCGTAAAGATTTGCTGCCAGCACGGCACTGTTATAGCTTCCGCTGAGCTTGGCAGAAAGGGTAATTACATAGATCCTATCTGCCTCCGACAAATAAGCATCCATATAGCGCTCCGGAGACGGGCAGGCAGACCTGGGGCATACCTTTGACTCTGCCACCTTCTCCAGGAATTCCTTCTGATCAAAGCTTTCGTCATCCAGGATATGATAATCACCCACAAAAAGCTCCAGCGGTATGATCTGAATCCTCCCGTCATTCTGCAATTCCTCCGGCAGCTCACAGCAGCTGTCAACCACAATCTTGTAACTCACACTAACCTCCTTGATTTCCAGACATTTTTCGATGCCGCATATGTTTTTAGGTATATTATAACCTCTTCATGTAGTTTTTATTACCACATGAAGAATACCATATATTTTCTGTCATGTAAAGTAAAAGATTGTGTACATAATTACCAATTTGTAATATACTGTATTTGTTCCTTTAATCCGAAATATCACACACAGAAAGGCAGACATGACAGCATTTCAGATTACTTCCATGAAAAATTTTATGAGCCGGCTTCTGGCTTCCGATACCTTTGACTGCTTCCTGCTGGAAGAAGCGCTCATCAGTACCGCCAACACCTATACCATTGACGGTCACATCAATCAGGACTTTTATAAGGGAGAAGAAACGGATTCCGGGTTACCCGCCTATGAATTCCGCCCCTGGGCCGAAATAAAAGGGCTGTGCTTCGACCTGATCAAAGGCAGACGCACACCCCTGTTTTTCCGTTTTGTACTGCACCTGATGCCGGAGAAAGCCGCTGCACTGCTGCAAAAAGAGAATTGCAGCATAGATCCTTCCCAGATAAAGGCACTGGTACTGACCATTCGCTATGACGGCTCAAAGGCGGTGCTTACTACCGGAACTTCCTTTCACTCTTTCGTCCTCTCAAAAGAACCGGATTCCATCTGGGACAAGGCCCTGACGAAATACCTTGCCGGAAAGGGCATTGATTTTGAAGAACTCATTTCCTGAGAGCTATTTCATTTTAGACTTAAAGACCAGGCTGGCCAGATAACCGAATATCAAAGCGGCGGACGTTCCCACAGCACCCGCTTTAAAACCGCCTGCAAAAAGGCCCAGCAGCCCCTGCTCGTCTACAGCCTCCTTCACACCCTTCATCAGAACATTCCCGAAACCAAGCAGCGGCACGCCTGCCCCTGCCCCTGCAAACTCCTGAAAGGGCTCATACCAGCCGAATACACTGATGATCGCTCCCGTCACCACCAAAAGCACCATAATGCGCCCCGGCATCATCTTAGTCTTTTCCATCAGGATCTGTACCAGGACACAGATCAGTCCGCCTACCCAAAAAGCATTCACATAATCCATCATCGCATACTCCTTTTTCCGCAGTGGCTTTTGCTTTAGTTTCTGATGGATTTTAAAATTTTATACACTTTATTTCCGTTTTTTTACGCTGCCTTTTGCTGTTGCTCCCCTCTTTCGGAGCGCCGTCCCATGGGCAGCTGCACCAGGATCACCGCCCCGAATACCAGAATACAACCCAAAATCTGCCTTCCCGTCATGGTCTGATCTGTCTTCAGAAAGCCGATCTTATACGCAGTCCAGCCGGAAACCGTGGCAAACACCGACTCCAGGCTCAAGATCAGCGCTGCCACCGTGGGATTCACTCCCTTCTGCCCTATAATCTGCAGGGTGTATGCCACACCGCAGCTCAGTATCCCGGCATAAGCCAACGATCCCGCGCCGTCCCACAGCTGTCCCCAGGTGGGGTGTTCCCAAAGCAGCGCCCCGCCGGTACAAAGAATCCCGCAGACTGCAAACTGTATGCAGGAAAGCACGACTCCGTCTGCCCCGGGGGAGAAATGATCCACCAGAAGAATGTGGGCCGTAAACACAATGGCACAGCAAAAGACCAGGGTATCCCCTGTCCCCAGCGTCATGCGCGACCTCATACACAGCAGATACATCCCTGCTGCCGCTGTCACCGCTCCCACCCAGACGATTTTAGACGCCTTACGCCCGAAAAAAATCCCCGCGACGGGAACAAAGATGATATACAGCGTAGTGATAAAACCGGCCTTTCCCACTGTTGTATGCTGGATTCCGAACTGCTGCAGAGTACTTGCCGCCGTCAGGGCAAGTCCACACCAGATTCCTCCCCGAAGGGTTATCCTCCAGTCCGTTTTTTTCCTTTTTTCTCCGGCGGCCCTCCCGGCCAGAAGAATGTACAGCGCCAGCGCCAACGACCCGATCAGCGAACGGACACCGTTGAAAGTCAGCGGACCCATATAATCCATCCCCTTACTCTGGGAAACAAAAGCCATTCCCCAGATAAAGGCAGCCAACAGCAGATAGAAAGTGCAGAGCATCCTTGTCCCGTGTTTCATTTCAACCTCCCCGCAATTTCCGCCACGATCTCCCGCAGCATCCTCCCTTCACACGCAACCGTCAGATGGGCATATTTCTCATACAGGGGACGGCGTTCCTCATACAGGCCCTCCAGCGTCTGCCCCGGCCGCAGAGTCACCCCCCGCTCATTCAAATCTCCCAGACGCATCCGCAGCTCCTCGCAGGACAGCTTCAGATAGACCATAGTGCCCCTCTCCCGCAGATAGTCCATGGCTTCCCTGCCGTAAACCGCGCTTCCTCCCGTGGCAATAACACACCTTTCCGTATTCAAAGAAGCATTCACTTCATTCTCCAGCTGCCAGAATCCCTCTATGCCTTTCTCTTCGATCAGCTCATGGAGCAGCTTTCCGCATTTCTCCTGAATCACCAGGTCCGAGTCCACAAAGCGATAGCCCAGCCTTTTGGCCAGCACCACCCCGACCGTACTTTTTCCTGCTCCGGGCATTCCAATCAGGATCACCATATCTTTCATAAGCTTTTACCTCATAATCCAACAAAAAAGCTGCCGCACTGCACCAAGGAATCAGTACGACAGCCCCTGCTTTCGACGTATTAAACCTCCGCAATTACCTCTATCTCACAAAGCACGTTCTTCGGAAGCGTCTTTACCGCCACGCAGCTCCTTGCCGGCTTCTCCGTAAAATATCTGGCATATACTTCATTGAATGCAGCAAAATCTCCCATATCCGCCAGAAAGCAGGATGTCTTTGCCACCCTTGTATAATCCGTCCCCGCCGCTGCCAGCAGCTCGCCGATATTCTTGCAGACCCGCTCCGCCTGGGCCGCAATATCCGTCCCCTCAATCTCCCCCGTCGCCGGATCGATGGGAATCTGGCCTGACGCAAAGAGCAGGCCGTTTACAATAATCCCCTGGGAATACGGCCCGATGGCTGCAGGTGCCTTATCCGTTGAAATTTTCTTTAACATTTTCTGATCTCCTTTTCTTTTATGCTAATTTATTTCCGGCTCGTCAAACTCTGCCGTGACATAGAAGCCCCTGGAATTTTCGATGACATCCGTCACCACTCCCCTGCTGCTCTTCAGCTTACCTCTGAAGGGAATATTGGCCGACATGGCAAGAGCAGGATCTATTGTATAATAGTAGTTGCTGGGGAGCACCCCTTCCGTCACGGTGATTTCCTGCCCCACCTCCAAAAGCCCCGGGCGCTCCATCTTGAATTCCATCCTTCGCAATCCGCTCACCCCCCGTCTTATGACACCTATTATAACACCCCTTTCCCGGATTCCGCAAGGTGTCCTCCTGCACCGGCCACTCCGTTTCCACAGATGCCCGCCCCTCTCCCCGGGCCGGCTGCAACCTGTCATACCGGAGGCCAGAGCATGGATACAGTCAATGCTGTTTAGCAGTCCAGAGGATTCTGTCAACCGCCGCCTCGGCATGAGTGGGCAGATCTCCCGGCTGCGGGGCCGGCATCTCTGCTTCCCCGCCTTCCGTCCCCGCTGCAAAGGCCTGCAGGGCGTATCTTGCCAGCAGCCCCGAGACACGCCCCCGCTCCACGGTATCCTCGGTGCCCAGCACCACCACCACCAGGTCATGCTCCATAACCCCGTCATCTGCCGCCAGGGAGGTAACCAGACAGGCTCCGGCTTTATTGGTCGTCCCTGTCTTCAGGCCGGTGACACCGGGCAGATTGTACAGGAGGGGATTGGTATTTTTCGCCGTGTAACCGTTAGAGCTTAAAACGGCTTCTCTCAAAGAAGTGATGTCCTTAACCTGGGGATATACCCGCAGAAGGTACGATACCAGCCGGAACATATCCGACGCGCTCATACGGTTCTGACACTTAGCGGGAACAGGATCCTCCGTATAGACGGGCAGACCGTTGCTGTTGAAAAAGAGGGCCTGGGAAAGTCCCAGCTCCCGGGCTTTCCGGTTCATCCTTTCCACAAAAGCCTCCTCCGAGCCGGCAAGCCCTTCGGCCAGGCACAGCGCACATTCATTGCTGGAGGGCAGGAGGGCCCCAAGCAGGAGATCCTGCACCGTAATCTGCTCCCCCTGCTTCAGGGAGATGACACCGTCGTCCGAGGCAGCCAGCGCACTCACTCTCCCGGAAACGGTAAAGACGTCCTCCGGCGTGATCTCCCCTGCCCCGATGGCCTCCATGGCCAGAAGGCAGGTCATAAGCTTGGAGGTACTGGCAATGGGACAGGGCACATCGGACTGGTACTGATAATAAACCTCTCCCGTGGTGGCATCCCCTACCAGAACACTATTGACCCCGTAGAAGTAGCCTGCCTGTTCCAGGGCGGCAGGCGTAACGCGCAAGGGGCTCCCGGTATCGATCTGCAGCAATCCTCCCCCGGAAACGGAGATGTCCGTATCCAGGATCATGGCCAGATCCGCCGCCATCATAAAGCAATCATAATCGCCGGAGGCCAGTTTCATAATCAATGTATAATAACGCACATCCTGCCCGTTTACTTTAAATTCGTTCCTGCGCAGGGTAAGGTCCGGATCCCTGCCGGTCTCCCAGGTGGCATTTTCCGTGCCCACCGGCGAATAATTCTCACCCGGGTTCAGGGCGACGGCGTTTTTCCTGACCTCCAGGGAAAATTCCTTCCCCGTTCCCTTGAAAAGCATGGCCAGGTCCCGCAGGGAGAGATAGGTATTGTGTTCATAGCTGTAATCCAGCGTCTTTACCGTGTATACGGCGCCGCCGTCTGCCTGTACCTCACAGGTCCCGGAAATCTCATAGCTGGCGGCCGCCTTAAGGGGCAGTATGGAACAAAGCAGGATTACGGCCAGCAAAACACAGCTTGTTTTCTGCAGAATCTTTTTCATGGAATCTCCCCTCCAACATTGCATCATCAGGCGTCAGTCTGCTTCAGCGCTTCCTCAGGGTATACCGCATGACAAAACCGTCCTCCCCGGCCAGGACCAGATCCGCCCCCTGCCGGATACAACGCTCGGACCTTGCGGAAACCGGATCACCGGTATCATACTCTCTGACCAGGATGCCCTCCCCGATCTCATAGGTGCCGCTGCCGCCATACCGGGCCTGCAGCTCTTCCCGGGACGGTAGCAGGGCAGGACCGCAGGCCATCAGATACTCCACGGATGTCATACCGAAGGTCTCCTGAATCAGCGCCTCCACGGCATCCTCCTCCGTACTTCCCGTATAGCCCGCCAGCTGAAGCCGCCGGGCCACAAGCTTGCGGAAGGCCCCGGCAAACGCTTCATAAGCTGCCTGCTCACAGGCATCATAGCTTTCCGGCAGAACCATACCTTTAAAGGTCCCCTCGGATCGGGTGGTCTGCTCCAATGTCAAATCAACCTGAACATTCAGCCCCTGCATAGAGGCTTGCAGATCATCCAGGGAGACGGTAACGGCTTCTATCTCCTGCAGCCAGCTAAAAGCCACTGCCGCAGCCTGCTCCGATATATCCACCTTTGCAGTCCACTCCCCGGAAAGCTTCTTGTCCTCCGGGGAAGCAAAGTACAGATACGCCAGCAGGACAGTGGAAATACTCAGCGTCAGGAGTAAAAGTACAAATACGGTTTTTCTCATGGCTTTTTTCGTTTTCATGTATTAAAGGTAGCGTATTTTTGCCGAATTGTCAACGTCCGTTCACTCCCACTGCAGATTTACCGACCGCTTGATCAAATATCCGTTTTCCCCGCTCTCCAGGAATTCCAGCCTCCCGTCGCCCCTGTTGCAGAATGTGCGACCGGTTTCCCCGCCGCTTTCTTCCTGCTCCAGAACCAGCCAGGCCGCCTCCGGAGGAACCTTCAGCTCCCACAGCTCCGCCGCCCACAATTCCGTAAGCTCCTCATTTCCCATGCTCCCGAGAATACTGCCGTCCTCCCGGTAAAATATCAGCTCCTGCGCCCCGGGCAAATCCGCATAGGTAATGTGCAGGGTATAGCTGCTGCCCTCCTTCTTCTCCTCCTTTCCCTTGCGGAACGTCCTTTCCCGGGACATGCTGTGAGATATGGTCTCCCCGCTCATCGCCGTTCCGGAGGCTAATCCGGTACCCGGCAGCAGATAGACCTCCCCCGCCGTAGTCTGGTAAATCGGATTAAAATAGTAACAACCGCTCCTTCCCTGCTCCACATAGACCGTAGCCTCCGCCGAGTCCGTATCTCCCGATACCCAGTGCACATCCGAAAAGATTTCGTCTCCCATCATGTAACCGGCATAGATCCCGGATTCTTCCTCCCATACTTTGAGGTCACAGAGCGCATATCCTTCTATTCCTTCAAAGACCACGCCGTCAGGACAGCCGGATTGGTCATAGAGGACAATGCCGGGAATTTTAACGTCCTCTTCCACAAGGGTCACCTTCCCGTCCGATCCCATCTTCAGCTCCGGCGTTCCGCTGTGAAGATACTGCTCCGTGATCAGGAAACCCGCCAGCCGGTCTTCCTCCCGGGCAGGGACCTCCTCCCGGGCAAGGCTGCAGCCGGTCAGGAGACAGATCGAAAGGCACAGGGCGGGCAGCAGCCGCTGCCCGGCCCAACGGCCAATCCGGCGCCGCACTGTTTGACCACCCTGATCCGCCGCCTGATTCGTATAGTTTCCGTTTCCGACTTTATTCATACCCTTCTTCTCCTTCCTGCTGCCCGTCATTCAGTTTCCCGTCAAATTTCAAAATATCTCCCACATCGCACTGCAGATAATAACAGATCCGGTTAATGGTGCCAAAACGTACTCCCTTCGCCTTTCCGCTGCGCAGAATGGACAGATTTGCCTCCGTAATCCCCACCAGCGCACACAGTTCTTTAGAGGTCATATGTCGTTCCCGCAGGAGCTCATCCAGATGAATTCGTATTCCCATACTTTCTCCCCTTCCGCCATGCAGACGGTACTTAAGGAAACGCTGATTAAATCATCCCTTCCTTAAACAAACAATTGATTGTCCTCCTGCAGCTTTTTGCTCTCCAGCCAGAACCGGGAAAGCAGCAGCACTCCCAGCATGACAATCATTTGCCGAAGGGGAAGGACAAGGACGAAACTGGTACTGTAAATATACCCGGCAAGCGCCACCTGCAGCAGGTTCACGCACACATTGCCCACCAGAACCGCTCCCAGGAAGTATCCGCTCAGCTTCATCAATCCCTGCAGCCGCTTCAGGCTTTTCTCCTGAAAGCTTCCCTGTTCACAGCTGCGCAGAAAGCCTATCGCTGCCACCCCCAGAATCAGCTCCAGCGCCTGGGGGAGATAACGGCAGAGCAGCTGCAGTATCAGGACAAAGCGGCTCAGCCCGATGCTCCTTTCTCCCCGGCCCATGGACAGCCCGGCCGCAGGCAGCCAGTCCATGGACTGCCGGTCCGGCTCCGACACGGCTGCTCCCACAGACCCCCAGGCCTCCCGAAGCTCTCCGCCGCCCTGAAACAGGATCCCTATGATTGCCAATACCACATAAACGCCCAGCAGAAGCTCCAGGCTGCGCAGCAGCTTTACCCTTCCCGGATTTGTGCCGTTCCTCAGGAACCGCAGCAAAAGCCAGCTTAAGAGCACACTGTCTATGGTCAGGGAAACGGCACATATCCCGATCTCCCCCATGCCTGCCGCAAATAAGTACCCTTCCAGATAAGAAGGATTTACCAGCAGCCAGAGACCGGGAAACAGCACAAGGCTCAGTACCGGCAGCAGCAGGTCCGCCCTGCTGCCCTTTCCCCGCCGGGCCCGCAGGACCCCGCAGACCAGCGGCCATCCGCACAGCACCAGGTACAGGATCCAGGCTGCCACGTTTCCGGCCGCACCCGCCAGGGACATTTTTCTGAGCAGGATTCCCGCCTGCTCCCAGGGAAACGCAATATAACCCATTTGTCCTCCATTTCTGCCTCGATGGGCACAATTATTGTTTAACAATAATCCTATATTTAAAAAATACACGAAAAATTATTGTTTGTCAATAATTTTTCGTGCATTTCCGCACTCCCCTTAAAACAATACTTCTGCTTCCCCGTTGCCTGCAAAACCGATGGCGAGATGATGCCCGTCCTCCATCCGGTACGGCAGCTCACGCTCTCCGGCTCCGGCCTTAACCGGCTGAGTGACATTCATCAGCTTCACGGTACAGGGCTTCCCGGCAGTAACCGCAATTTTGCAGGCATTCCCGCTTCTCGATACATAAACCCGGGATACCATGTTTCCGTCTTCATCAAATACCGCGGAATCCAGGGTCTGTCCGTCCTTTACGCGGTACACCCGGAAGGTCACGCCGTCGGCATAATCGTAAACAGCGTTTTCATTGCGGGCGCCTTCCGCTACAATGCTCCCCTCCTTTACATAAAGAGGAATGCTCAGATAACCATGCTTCTCCCTGTACCACTTTCCGCCTTCTCTTTCCTCACCGGTAAGATAATTGGTCCAGATCCCATCCGGCAGATAATACTCTGCCATGCTGTCCTCCCGGAAAATCGGCGCCACCAGCAGAGAGTCGCCCAGCATATACTGAGAGGCAAGATAAGCACAGTTCCTGTCCTCCGGGAATTCCAGCGGCATACTGCGCATCATGGGGATACCGGTTCTTGAAGTTTCCACTGCATTGCGGTACAGATAAGGCATCAGAGATGCCTTCAGCTGTGCAAAAAAGCGCACCACGTCCACCGCTTCCTCATCGTAGGCCCAGGGCACACGATAAGACGTGGAGCCGTGAAGCCGGGAATGGGTGGAGAGCAGGCCAAAGGCACACCATCTCTTGTAAACGTCCGGTGTGGAGGTACTTTCAAAGCCGCCGATGTCATGGCTCCAGAAACCGAAGCCGGAACTGGTCAGAGACAGCCCGCCCCGCAGGCTCTCTTCCATGGACACATAATCGGACCAACAGTCACCACCCCAGTGTACAGGGAATTTCTGTCCGCCCACGGTGGCCGAACGGGCAAAGAGGATTGCCTCCTTTTCTCCTTTTTTGTTTTTAATCACCTCGTAAACCGTCTTATTATAAAGGTATGTATAGTAATTGTGCATCTTCCCGGGATCCGAGCCGTCATAATACACACAGTCCGTGGGAATCCTCTCCCCAAAGTCCGTTTTAAAGCAATCCACCCCCATATCCATCAGGGCTTCCAGCTTGCCCGCATACCATTTACAGGCTTCCGGATTGGTAAAGTCCACAATGGCCAGACCCGGCTGCCACATATCCCACTGCCACACGTCGCCGTTTTCTCGCTTCAAAAAGTAACCGCCTTCCACACCCTCCCTGAATATGGACGATTCCTGCCCCACATAGCTATTGATCCAGACGCAGATCTTCAACCCCTTGTCATGAAGCCGGCCCAGCATTCCTTTCGGATCAGGGAACACTCTGGAATCCCAGGTAAAGTCACACCAGGAGAAATCCTTCATCCAAAAACAGTCAAAATGAAATACGGAGAGGGGAATCTTTCTTTCCAGCATCCCGTCCACAAAGCTGTTCACCGTAGCCTCATCATAATTGGTGGTAAAAGAGGTGGACAGCCACAGTCCGAAGGTCCAGGGCGCAGGCAGGGACGGTTTCCCCGTCATATCCGTGTACCGCACCAGCACATCCTTCATGGTCGGCCCGTTAATCAGGAAATAATCCAGTTCCTCCCCTGCCACGGTAAAACCCACCTTGGTCACCATCTCGCTGGCAACCTCAAAGGAAACCCGCTCCGGATGGTTGACAAACACGCCATAGCCTTTGTTGGAAAGGTAGAAGGGAATATTTTTATACGACTGCTCCGTACTGGTTCCCCCGTCCTCATTCCAGATGTCTATGCTCTGGCCGTTCCTGACAAATGCCCCGAATCGCTCGCCCAGACCGTAGATCAGTTCTCCCACCCCCAGAGAAAGCTGTTCCCGCATATAGGCATCATCCTGCCTGTGGTTATAGTAGTCTCCCTTCCAGTCAGTTTTCACATATGCAAGGTCCATTGCCCCGCTGGAGGTCAGTTTCTCCTCCCCCCGCCAGAAGGTAATCCCGCCGCTTTGCTTACAAACTTCCACCCTGAGACTGCCGTTTCTTACGGTCAGCATTTCTTTTGTGTCCTCGGCCTGCATAAGTCCGCTCTCAGACTCTGCAAGTTCAAAGGACGGAGTCTTACGCTGAACTCCCAGATAATGGAAGGTCTGTATCCGCAGCACCTCCGGGTAGGGCGCGGAAATCCGAATCGTTAGATTAATGCCGCCCAATGTGGCCCCTCTGCTGGTGATCCTGCCGGTAGGCGCACAGAGCGTTACCTGATCCTGTTCCACCCTGGTAAAATACACCTCCGCCGGTGAAAAGCACGCAGTCCCTTCCTTTTGCAGCCAACAACCGTTACTGAATTTCATACCGCTCTTCCTCCTGAACTAATATTTTTACAATCAATCCCCCTTATATTTCCCTGTAACGACTTCAAGGACTATGATACCATAGCCCTTGTCTTTCCACAACTATTCCTGCTGTTCGTAAAATATTACAGGTGTCTTTCCGCTATACGGACTCGATTACCAGTCCATGGGCAATGCCGGGCACGCTCTTTCCCTCGTTGAAGCTTGTCTTGCTGAGCAGGGCCCCTGTGGGCATGAAAAGCACCTTCTTCCAGTTCCTTTCCTCCAGCTGCTTTAAAATATAGGCTGACAGAGTGACTGCCGAGCAGCCGCAGCCGCTTCCGCCGGCATGAGTATCCTGAGAATCCCCGTCATAAATTTCAATCCCGCAGTCAATATGCCGGTCGGAAATGTCGATCCCCTTCTCCCGAAGCAGGTCAATGAGTACTCTCTGCCCCACCTTTCCCAGGTCCCCTGTAATGATTTTATCGTAATCTTCCGGTTGACTGTTGAAGTCATTCAGGTGCTGTTCAATAGTGGATGCCGCAGCAGGAGCCATGCAGGCTCCCATATTCATGGAATCCTTCAGCCCATAATCCACAATCTTTCCCACCGTCATGCCCGTGATCCGCGCCCTGGCTGTCCTCCTGCCGGTATTTCCCGTATTCTCCTCCGTGCCTCCGCTCTTTGCTGCCGCTTCATTTCCAAGCACGAAAGCCCCGCTGCCCGTCACCGTCCACGAGGCAGAAAGCGGCCTCTGATTGCCATACTCCAGGGGAAAACGGAATTCTTTCTCCGCACTGGCGTAATGGCTGGAGGTAGCACATACTACCCTGTCCGCAAATCCCCCTGCAATACTCATGACTCCTAGAGTCAATGATTCGCCACAGGTGGAACACGCCCCATATACACCAAGTAGTGGTATCTGATAGCTGGCTATACCAAATGATGTGGCAATAGATTGACCAAGCAAGTCACCAGCAAAGACAAAGGAGATGTCCTCCGCCTTTACTCCTGCTTTGGTCAATGCCAGATTGACAGCCTTCTTCTGGATGGTGCTCTCCGCCTCCTCCCAGGTCTCACAGCCAAACATATCATCCTCTCCCACAGCATCAAACAATAATCCCAATGGCCCCTGCCCTTCTTTGGTTCCTACTACGCTTCCGCTGTTTAAGATATAAACCGGCTGTTCCGGCCTCATACTGGCCTTTCCCATTTTCTGATTCCTGCTCATAAATAAATTCCTCCGGATTTCTGGCTTTTTAATCCAGTATTTCTCTCCGAAGGAATTTTTATTCATTTCGATCTATCACAATTGGCTTTTCCTGCGCCGGCTTACTGACTGTCCTCCACCACATATATATAGCTGGTCACTACATAAAGCACCGCACCGTCATACTCTACCCTGGACCAGCCGGAGTCCTCACTGATACCCGTGCGGTGCACGACCTCTCCATATTCCAGCCTGCAATGTACCGTGTCATTTCCTTCCGAGGTGCTGGGCTCCAGACGCAAGTTCACATATATCTTAGGAGATACTTCATCATCGCAGTCCGTAAAAACGATGGTCCTCCCGTCCTTTGTGCTGACACTGTTGGAATCCGTTGCAGCAGCAGGCGGCTGATACGCCAGATCAACAGTCAGGTAATTGCTGACCGCATACAGGACCTGCCCGTTATATTCCACCCTGGACCAACCCGTATCACCGTTAATCCCTGTCCTTGTGAGGATTTCTCCGTTCCTGGCCTGGGCTACAATCGTATCTGCCTGCCCCGTACTCGGAACGGAACGAAGGTTGATGACCTCCTTGGGGGTCACCGTTTCCGCACATTCCGCAAAGACCATCGCCTCCTGTCCTGCCGCGCCGGAAGCGCTATCTCCCGGCTCCGGTTCCCCGCTCTCTCCCGGAGCTGCACCCGGAGCCGGTTCCCCGCTCTCCTCAGAAGACGCACCCGGAGCCGGTTCCCCGCTCTCCTCAGGAGCTGCACCCGGAGCCGGTTCCCCGCTCTCCTCAGGAGACGCACCCGGAGCCGGTTCCCCGCTCTCCTCAGAAGACGCACCCGGAGCCGGTTCCC
>CANPOY010000018.1 GCA_947575805.1 uncultured Lachnospiraceae bacterium | reverse complement strand
GGGTCTTTGCCCTATTGGAATCAAGATTTTGAACTTGTTTCGCAATTACCTATCTCTATACACTCTTTCCGGCAGCGCCATTCTCTCAGCGGGGATTACTTCAATCCACACTGCCGCCGTTTACCGTAGTTCTCTCCAGCAGATACTCCATGACCTTTTCGTTCATGTAATCGTTGCGGTAATCCTCTGTGGAACCGTTTCCCACATATTCCTCCACGGTAGCATACCCTGCTGCCTCAGCCTCCTCCTGAAGCTTCGTCTGCAGCTCCTCGTCACTGATTTTCAGCCCTTCCTTATTGGCAATGGCCTGAAGCATCAGATCCTGTTTGAAATACCTCTCCGCATACTGATTGATCAGTGACTGTTTGTCCTTGCGAAAGAAATTCACGGCATACTGATCCAGCGTCATTTGAAAGCGGGAAGCATATATTGTAAGCACCTGGGACCACATCTGACGGTAGCTCTCCAGGAGTTCCTCCGGCAGCTGCTTAAATTCACTCCTCTCCATCAGAAGATCTACCACGGCGTTCTGCACGTCGTACTCATACTCGGAATACAGATAATCGTAGACAGCCTGCCGAAAATCTGCCACCGTACTGACACCGTCCATGGCCATGGAGACAATGACCTCATCCTCCATTTCCTCCTCTGCCACTTCTTCCGGCAGAATACAGTTTACGGTGACCGTGAACACCACTGCCTGGCCTACCAGCTCTGTATTACCGTAGCCTTCCGGAAATTTCAAGTCAAGATCCACGGTTTCCCCGGGCATGACACCCACCAGCCCGTCCTCAAAGCCGTCTATGAACTGGCCGCTGCCGATGGTCAGATGCGCATCCTGCGCGGTTCCGCCTACAAAGGCAACGCCGTCCTTCTTACCCTCATAGTCGATGAGCACCGTATCTCCCTCTGCCACCGCCCGATCCAGAATCCCCCCGTGCTCCGGCGTGACATAGGTAATATAGTTGCTGCTCATCAGTGCTTTCAGCTCTTCCTCGTCCACCCCCACCTTGTCCAGGCTGACATCAAAGCTGCCGTAATCCCCCACCTTCACATATTTTTCTACCTTCATCTGATCCAGGGGCTTGCCGGCTTCGTCACTGCCGCAGCCCGTTATAAGGACCGCGGCCGCCAGCACAGCCGCCAGTCCCGCTGTTCTTTTCCTCATATTCTCCTCACATTCCGCCGCTCTCACGGCACTCTGTTATTTTGCTTCCCGCAGTTCCATTATCATATCATGCCTTCGGACTTTTTGCAAACAGAAAGGCCGAAATCACAAAAGTCCTGTTGCCTATCAACGGTGCTTTGTGCTAGAATGAAATATGCTAAGTTTTTACATTGTTACAGGAGGTACCCAACATGCCTACATGGTCAATCGTACTTATTATTGTCGCGGTGATACTCATCGCCTTCATTACCGCCTTATATTTCCTTGGAAAGAAAGCGCAGAAAAGGCAGGCCCAGCAGCAGGAAATGCTGGAGGCAAACAAGCAGACCGTCTCCATGCTGATTATTGACAAAAAAAGAATGAAGCTGCGGGACTCCGGGCTGCCGCAGGCCGTCATTGACCAGACTCCCAAGGCCATGCGCGGCTCCAAGCTGCCCATCATCAAGGCCAAGGCAGGACCGCAGATCCTTTCCCTGATCTGCGATGAGAAAATTTTCGATTCCGTTCCCGTAAAGAAGGAAGTGAAAGCTGTTGTCAGCGGTATGTATGTCCTCAGCGTAAAGGGCCTTCACGGAAAAACGGAAACACCGCCGCCCAAGAAAAAGGGCCGCTTCAAACGGCTGCTGGAAACCGCTCAGGAAAAGGCAGGCGCAAAACCCATAAAGTAGCAGCAGACTCAATTATCCCGGAGGGCTTTATGGAACAACTGACGGTAAAGGCTTACGCCAAGATCAATCTTGGTCTGGATGTGATAAAAAAACTGCCAAACGGCTACCACCAGGTGAAAATGGTCATGCAGACCATCGACCTCTGGGATGAACTGACTCTGGAAAAGGCAGAAAGCGGTATTTTCCTGACTACGGATGCAGAAGGGCTTCCCACCGACGGAGGCAATCTGATTTGCCGGGCCGCAAAGCTGATGCAGGATACCTTTTCCCTGAAGGAAGGCCTTAAAATCCACCTGCGCAAAAGGATTCCCATGGCAGCAGGCATGGCAGGAGGCAGTGCCGACGGGGCCGCCGCCATTACGGGAATCAACCGCCTCTTTCATCTGGGACTGCCCGTCCCGGAGCTGATGCGGATCTCTGTGGCAATCGGAGCGGATGTTCCTTTCTGTATTCTGGGCGGGACTGCCCTCGCGAACGGAATCGGCGAGGAGCTGACCTCCCTCCCTCCCCTTCCGTTCTGCCATATTGTGGTGGCAAAGCCGGATCTGGAGGTCTCTACAAAATTTGTTTATGAGCATTTGGATGCGCAGGGGCTCACAGAGCATCCCGACATTGACGGAATGGTAACCGCCGTCAGGGAAGGCAGCCTCCCCGGCGTTTTGAACCGCATGCAAAATGTACTGGAATCCGTGACGGTTCCCGCATACCCGGTCATTGCGGCCATAAAAGATAAAATGTTGGCGCTTGGCGCTGCCGGAAGCCTTATGAGCGGCAGCGGCCCTACAGTATTCGGTATTTTCACGGAAGAAGACACCGCGAAGGAAGCCTTTCGGCAGTTAAAGGCATATCCTCCGGCAAAACAGGTATTTCTGACTGCTCCGTTCCACCTGTAAGGCGCGGCGCCTTCAAACCAAATCAGGCTCGGAGTCAATTACCCCGCAGAAATGCAGGAAGGCATGGTGTTCATTATGCAGGATTTTTTACAATTAGATATGGATGACGCCCTGCCGCTGCGGGATGTGGTTCTCAACACCCTCAGACGGGCAATCCTGCTGGGGGAACTGAAGCCGGGTGAGAGACTCATGGAGCTCCATCTGGCCGAAAAGCTTGGGGTCAGCCGCACGCCGATCCGGGAAGCCATCCGTATACTGGAGCTGGAGGGACTGGTCACCATGATGCCCCGCAAAGGTGCGGCAGTGGCACAGATCACGGAAAAGAGCATGAATGATGTGCTTGAAGTCCGCAGGGCCTTGGATGCACTCTGTGCCGAGCTTGCCTGCGACCGCATTACTTCAGAAGAACTGGATGCCCTGAGGCTTGCCAGTGATTCCTTTGAAGCGGCAGTCCGCACGGCGGATGCAAAGGAAATTGCCCACGCGGACGTGGCTTTCCATGACATTATTGTCCGGGCCACAGGCAACCAGCGCCTGATCCAGCTGGTCAATACTCTCTCGGAACAGATGTACCGTTATCGTTTTGAATATATTAAGGACACCAGCCAGCATGAAACCCTGATAAAGGAGCATAGAATAATCTATCAGAGCATTGTCAGCAAAGACAGGGAGACGGCGGCGGCAGCGGCTAAAACTCACATTGACAACCAGGAAAAGGCCATCATCCGTCAGATACGGCTTGACAGAGAAATTAGTTCTGAGTTCGTATAAGTGAAATATCTTCGGCAATACTGTGCCTATACAGATAGAAAGGCAGGTTATTGCATGAAGAAAACAAAGAATGGAATACGCATTATCACAGCATTGTGTGCAGCACTGGGCTGGTGGGGACTGCTCTATCCGGGACTCACCCTGACGCCGGATACCGTCCGGGTCGTCTTCCTGGACGAAAAAGGCGAGGAGATAAACCAGGATGCCGGTCAGGCCCTTGACAGCGGGCTCTATTTGGATCTTCTGGGCACGGATCGCAACAATATCCGCTTCCGCAGCAGATTGCTCACCGAGCTGAATGCTTTATGGGAGGCTTTTTCATGGGACAAATCAACAAAGAACTGATGCACAGGAACGCTCCTATCGGCGTCTTTGACTCCGGCATCGGCGGGCTTACCGTAGCCAGAGAAATCATGCGTCAGATACCCAACGAAAAAATAATATATTTCGGAGATACTGCCAGAGTTCCTTACGGGAGCAAATCACAGGAAACGGTCACCCGTTATTCCGAACAGATTGTCCGATTCCTGAAGACCTTTCAGGTAAAAACCATCGTCGTAGCCTGCAACACTGCCAGTGCATACGCCCTGGACACCCTGGAGCAGGACATTGACATTCCCATTATCGGCGTGCTGAAGCCCGGTGCAAAAACTGCCACGGAGGTAACACGCAACGGGCGGATCGGCGTTATCGCCACGGAAGCCACCATCAGCAGTCAGATGTACACGAAATACATATCCCGCTTAAACAATGAAATCACCATTTACGAAAAGGCCTGTCCCCTTTTTGTCCCCCTGGTGGAGGAGGGCCTCTGGGAGGATCCGGTGACGGATGAAATCGTACGCCGTTACCTGACGGAGCTGATCGACATTGACATTGATACCCTGATCCTGGGCTGCACCCATTATCCCCTGATCCGTTCCACCCTGCGCCGGATCATAGGGGAGCGTGTGTCCCTGGTCAATCCCGCATACGAAACCGCCATCGAGCTGAAGCAGATGCTCGCCGGAATGGATATGCTGAACGACGAAACACCCGGGCTTGGCAGCAATCAGTACCGGTTTTATGTCAGTGACAAAGCGGAGAAGTTTGTCCGCTTTGCCAATTCCATCATCAAATACGGCATTCTATCCGCAAAGAAGATAAATATCGAAGAATATTAGCATAAGATTATGAGATTCCGGGAAACGGAATCATGGAGGACAGGGTGAACAGGGACGTAAGCATATCCGTGACCGGAACACAGGACAGCGGCGGGCAGCAGACCACCACCAGCTATCAGGCCAGCGGGCAGTATTATGAACGAGGCGGCTGTCGTTATCTTCTTTATCAGGAGCAGGATGCCGAATCCGGTGCCGTCACTGCAAACACGTTAAAAATTAAAGACTCTGTCCTGGAGCTGTCCAGAAAAGGCAATGTCAATACCCGCATGATATTTGATACCGGCTGCACACATCCTGCGGACTATGCTACAGCTTTCGGCACACTGCATCTGGAAGTGCTGACAAAGGATCTGAACTGCTTGTGGACAGAATACGGTGTAAAGATTATTATTTTATATCGTCTGCTGATGGCAGGAGAATGTTTGTCCGAAAACCGCCTTGTCATGGAAGCGAAAGCAGTTCAGCCATGTAGTTCCTGAACTTCACAGTTTGCTTTATGCAGCTGAAACCGCAAAAAATTTTCGTCTGAAGACTAAATTTTTTTCCTGATTTTGCCGAAATAAATAATACCAATCATGGATGATGCGTCCGAACAGGACAGAAAACGGCGTAATACCGCCAGAAAAGAGGTATCCCAATGAGTGTAAACGGAGTTACATCACAAGTTCAGCCTACGTCCTATGACTATTCCAAAGAAAATATAAGGAACACGGAGACGCAGGACAAAAACACGCAAAAAGAAAGCTCTTCCGGCACCGCAGGGACGGGCGTTGTATATGAGCCCTCCAAGGAAACGGCAACCGATTCCACCAAGAAGACTTATAAGCCCAACACCAATCTGATCAACAAGATGAAAGCTGACGCTGAGGCACGTACTCAGCAGCTTCGCAGCCTGGTAGAAAAGATGATGTCCGGGCAGACTGAAACTTACGGCAAGGCAACGGATATGTGGCAGTTCCTGAGATCCGGAAATTACACCGTAGATGCTGCTACCAAGCTGCAGGCACAGCAGGATATTTCCGAGGACGGCTACTGGGGCGTAAAGCAGACCTCCGGCAGGATTCTGGACTTCGCCAAGGCTTTGACCGGCGGCGATCCTGACAAGGTGGAAGATATGCGCAAGGCCTTTGAGAAGGGCTATAAGCAGGCTGAAAAGACATGGGGCGGCGAGCTTCCGGAAATCTCCAAGCAGACCTATGACGCTGTAATGAAGGGCTTTGACGACATGGCCGCAACGGTTAATAAGGCTTTGACCGAATAGTGCAGCGCATCAGACGAACATATGAAACCAAACCCCCGGCCCTCTTTACGGAAGGCCGGGGGTTTTTTCAGCTCCCTTTTACGATCAAAAGCTTCTGTCCCGATTTCAGCTCATCGCTTTCCAGATTATTCATTTTCCTCAGGGCGTCCACCGGGACATAATACTTTTTCCCGATGTTCCACAGGTTATCCCCGTCCTTCACCATATAGACCACCATACCGGGCAGGCTGCTCATCCTCCCCGTATCCAGCGGGGAAACGCTCACCTGGCTGATCAGCTCAACCGGCACCGTCTTAAACACTACCGTGGAAAAGTTCAGTACTGCTTTCACATCCATTTCCTCACCGTCCAGCATGGTCACCTGAAGCTGCTCTACTGCTCCCTGGACAGCGTCAACATCCTCCGGCGCAATATCCGGCACCTCCAGGGTATACTGATAGGGAATCTGTGCCTGGGTGCAGCCGTATGGCGCATCGTCCTCTCCCGTAATATACATGACTTTGACCGTGAGGCTCCCCTGGAGCTGAATCCCGTTTTCCACCACGGTCTGCTGTTCCAGTGCCACTGTTCCCTCACTGTGCAGCAGCTGCAGAACATTTCCGGACTTCACATGAATATGGTCGGTCACCTTGGTCTTGCCCGTGACCTTTGCCAGGAGCTGCCGCAGATCCGCCCGATGAGTCACCGTGCTGATCTCATTGGAAACTCCGTAAATATCGGAAATGATCTCCAGGCTCTCTTCCTCATAAATGCGGATTGCAAAATCCAGTACCATTTCCAGCCCGATACTGCGCTCTTCCCCGTCAAAATCAGGGCGTACCGCCAGTTCCTTCTGGCCCATACGACACCGAATGTCCGGCAGCATACCCTCTCTGCATCCGTGACACTCCAGCTCTCCGCTGAAGGGAATGGTAGTTTCATAGGAACGAATCGGATGCTCCTCTCCCTCGCCCTCATACAGAAGGAACAGGTGCACCTCCCCCGACAGGGTGATCTTTTCCGCCATTACCTTAAAGTCCATATCCCCCAGGGAAATATTATCCCAGAGTATCTGAAAAATATTGGGATAATTGGAGGGCAGGCTTACCTCCTCCTTCAGCCTGAATATGTCGTTCTTACAGATAGCAATCTGGGCAGCCTCCAGCGGCATCCGGCGATATTCCGCCTTTTCATCCCCGTGTATAGACACCGGCGCTTCCTCATCGTAAAGCTCCTCCACCTTTGCCGACAAAGTAATCAGCGATTGTATATTTAATTTTCTGGAATTTATCATGCTGACGGTCAGATCCTCCACCTGGCCATCCACACTCACACTGTCTGCAGGCACCACTCCCCGCAGATTCACCCTTTCGTCAAAGGCCACCCGCCCGTCCAGCGCCACAAGACTGCTGCCCTCCTCCCGGGTGTGATAGAGTATCACATAAGCCAGGTAACCGCGCACATTGACAAAGTCCGCTCCCGGTCTGATCTCGTCGATCACCAGCTCCCCCTTTTCCAGATTGAGCGTGTTTACATCCGGCTTGCTGTCCGGTATATTCAGATCATCCTCCAGCGTAAACTGCGTGACCGCCTCTGTTTTGACGCGGTCCATATGTATGTTTCTCTTTATCAGCTCCACAAAAATACCTCCACATATATACTGGTATAAATATATATGAAGGTACCCGCCGGGAAAGAACCCGTACTCTATACTGCCCCGATCAAATCCGTAATATTTTCCACATTGTACTGCCGCATATAGGCCTCGATCCCCTCCACCACCTCTATGGTAGTATAAGGATTCACGAAATTCATGGCACCGATACTGACCGCACTGGCTCCTGCCAGCAGGAATTCCACCGCATCCTCCCCTGTAGCAATACCACCCATACCGATCACGGGAATCTTCACTGCATGAGCCGCCTGATATACCATGCGAACCGCTATAGGTTTAATGGCCGGTCCGCTCATGCCTCCGGTCTGATTGGCCAGGGCAAACTTTCGTCTGTGAATGTCGATCTTCATACCGGTAATAGTGTTGATCAGCGAGAGGGCATCGGCCCCCGCCGCCTCTGCCGCTTTTGCCATTTCCGTAATATCCGTGACGTTGGGGCTCAGCTTCATAACCACCGGCTGTCTGGCATGCTTTTTGATTTCCCCGGTAATGTGGAACAAAGCATCCGACTTCTGACCGAAAGCAATAGCCCCTTCCTTCACGTTGGGACAGGAAACGTTAATCTCCAGCATGGAAACCGCAGGTTCCTCTCCCAGGCGCTCCACTGTCTCCACATAATCCTCCACCGTCCTGCCGCAGACATTGACAATAATCTTCGTGTCATACTGCTTTAAAAAAGGAATATCCCGTTGCAGAAATACGTCAATACCGGGATTCTGCAGCCCGATGGCGTTCAGCATCCCCCCGTAGACCTCGGCTACCCGTGGAGTAGGATTCCCCTCCCAGGGCACGTTTGCCACCCCTTTGGTCACCACTGCCCCCAGGCGGTTCAGATCCACGAATTCTCCGTACTCCATCCCGGAGCCAAAGGTCCCGGATGCCGTCATGACGGGATTTTTAAAGGTTACACCTGCAATTGTTACCTGTGTATTCATATTTCCACCTCCTCCGCCTCAAACACCGGACCGTCCGTACAGATGCGGGCATTATGCACATGGGAATGATGATGGATCTCCTTTGTTTTCACCACACAGCCAAGACATGCACCCACACCGCAGGCCATATGCTCCTCCAGAGAAATATAGGCTTTTATCTTCCGTTCCCCTGCATATGCCTTGACGGCACGAAGCATGGGCATGGGACCGCAGGCATATATCACATCCGCCCCAAGGCCCTTCTCCCGAACGGCATCCATAACATTTCCCTTTGTCCCCACGCTGCCGTCTTCCGTGGCGATAAATACGCTGCCGTATTTCTCAAACTCCTCTTTCAGGAAGGTCTTCTCGTCCCGGTAGCCGAGAATCACCATCACATCCTCCCGGACAGCAGGCAAGGCTCCTGCCTCCCTGCTGATCTGCTTTGCCAGCTCCAGAATGGGGGGAATCCCGATACCGCCGCCCATCAGAAAAACTTTTTTCCCCACAGCCTCCTCAAGCGGGAAGCCATTGCCCAACGTGCCCAGGACGTCAATTTTTCCTCCCTTTTCATAGCCGGAGAATTCTCGGGTACCTGCCCCCGCCACACGGTACACTATGCGCAGAGCCCTTCTGTCCTCCCTCACCTCACAGATGCTGATTGGCCGGGGAAGCAATGTGCTTTTATCCCCGGGGTAAACGCAAAGGAACTGCCCCGCCTTCGCCTGTTCTGCCAGGGAGGTTTCTATCCACATATCATATACTGTCGGTGCAATTTCCTCCTGGGAAAGCACCACTGCCGACTGCTTTGCTTTCATCACTCTACCTTTGCCTTTCCAAACCGTTTTCTGTCCGTGTAAACTACCTTGCCTCCGCAGATGGCAGCGACTACCTTCCCCTTAAGGGATCGGCCGGTAAATGGGGTATTGGCTGCCTTGGACGCATACTCTGTGGGAATCCACTCTGCCGTAGTATCAATAAGAATCAAATCGGCAGGTCCTCCCTCCGCCAGATAACCCGCATTCAGATGATACAGATTGGCAGGATTGGTACTCATGAGCACCAATAGCTGCCGCATGGTAAGATAGCCCGCGTCCACCAGCTCCGTAATCCCCAGCGCCAGTGCTGTCTCCAGCCCGATAATGCCGCTGGGTGCCTCGGTGATGGGCCTTGCCTTCTCCTCCGCCGTGTGAGGGGCATGATCCGTGGCAATCAGATCAATCGTGCCGTCTACAAGCCCTCTGATAATCTCCAGCCTGTCTGCTTCCTCCCTGAGAGGCGGATTCATCTTTGCAAGTGTGCCGTATCTAATGACCGCTTCCTCCGTGAGGGTAAAATGATGAGGTGTTGCCTCGGCATGTATATTCTTTCCCTTTTCCTTTGCCCTGCGGATCAGCTCCACGGTCTCCCTGGCACTGACATGCTGGATGTCAATGCTTGCCCCCGTCTCCAGCCCAATCTTAAGATCCCGCTCCACCATGGTAATCTCTGCCTCCCTGGGGGAACCGCCGATGCCGAAATATTCACTTGCCCTGCCCCGGTTGATGCCGTTATTCTCTATCAGCGCCGGATCCTCCTCGTGAAAGCTTACGGGCATGTCCAATGCCGCCGCATTCCTCATGGCGCTGCGCACGATCTCTTCATCCATGATCGGAATGCCGTCGTCGGTAAAGCCCACCGCTCCCGCTTCCGCCAACTCCCGCATGGGTGTCAGCTCCTTTCCCTGCATCCCCCTGGTCACATTGGCGCAGGTATACACATGGATGCCGGTTTCCGCCCCCTGTCTCCTCACATATTCCAGTGTCTCCCGATTATCCACGGGAGGCTTCGTATTCGCCATCAGAACCACGCTGGTAAACCCGCCTCTGGCAGCGGCTGCCGCACCTGTGGCAATATCCTCCTTCCCGGTAAAGCCCGGCTCCCGGAAATGGGCATGCACATCTACCAGACCCGGGGCCACCAGAAGTCCTTCCGCATCTGTCACCAGGCATTTCTGCGAAGGAGCCTCCAGCCTTTTCCCGATTTTTACAACGGTATCCTTCTCAATCAAAATGTCATAATTTCCGTCCCGGCCTGATTTGGGGTCGATCATATATCCGTTTTTGATTAGCAGCATAAATGCCTCCCGTCTGTTTTCTCTCCCTATATTATAGTATATTTTGTACCTGCGGGCAATACAAAAGCTCCCCGTATGGCGGGAAGCTCCTGCACGATGCGCCCTCCAGGGCCATATTACTATTCAAAGATCACTGTCTGCTCCAGATACTCCGTCTTCAGTACAATATAGGGATAGGAAGGTATTTTGTTGCTCTTTTCTGCGGCCTCCGGACCCAGCAGGCTGGTATCCACACAAATATTGTCGTTCGTCAGATACAACTCCTCCACCGCAATACTGTATCCCCCCGTTTCCTGCTCCCCATAGCCGATACATATGTACAAATTCACATTGTCCGTATAAGTGATCTGAAAGGGAGCACCTTTCTTTTCTTCTATGATGCTCTTCAGCTCCTTCGGAATCATCTCCTCGCTCAGAACCGTAAAGTCAAGATCCCGCAGCTTGATCTTTTCATCGCTTAAATAGGTACACCCCGCCAGCAGTACGGATACCGCCAGCAGCAGGCACAGTACGCTTCTCCTTGCAATCCGTCTCTTTTTCAACACAGCCTCGCATAAACCTTTTACTTTTGCTAATATTTATGCTAAACTGTATATAATTATTACTTATTCGTTCCAACGTGTGAGGTTACTGCATGATTCGTTTTATTTTGATTGTTTTATATCTGATCCTCTATCTGATTCTATCCCTTCCCGTGCTTCTTGCGGAATGGATTGTGGGGAAATTTAATCCCGGCCTGAAGGCCAGAAGCTCCATGGCGCTGGTATCCTGGGGCTTTCGCTGTATTACTGTCCTGGCCGGTACAAGAGTAATCGTCAAGGGGCTGGAGAACATTCCCACAGATACCGCCGTCCTGTACGTAGGGAATCACCGCAGCTATTTTGACATCGTGCTGACCTGTACCCTGTTTCCCGGGGTCACCGGCTATGTGGCGAAGCTGGAAATGAAAAAAGCCCCCATCCTGTCCCTCTGGATGAAGAATATACACTGCCTGTTCCTTGACCGCCGGAATATCCGGGAAGGTTTAAAAACCATCCTGGCGGGCGTGGAAGAGGTCAAAAACGGCTATTCCCTCTGCATCTTCCCCGAAGGCACCCGCAACAGGGTAAACGATACCTTCCTGCCCTTTCATGAGGGCAGCTTCAAGATTGCCGAAAAGGGCGGCGTTCCCATCGTGCCCCTGACTCTTGTGAACACGGCCCAGGCCTTTGAGGATCACCTGCCCAAGGTCAAAAAAGCCACCGTAGTGATTGACTTCGGTCAGCCCATCCGCCTGGAAGAATTGGATAAAGAAACCCGCAGGAATCTTGGCCGTTATGTTTTCGACAGAATCCACGACAGATACTTTGCATTAAAACAGGAATATTTTTCCTGAATCCTTTGCCAAACTCACGTTCCCTTTTCCTTCAGGAATTCCAGAACCCTGGTAAACTCCATGCCGTGGGAAGCCTTGACAAGTATTGTGCTGCCCCCGGGAATGAATTCCTCCGGGTTCTGTTCCAGTGCTTTCAGCAGTGCTTCCCTGCTCGGGAAATATGTGGCACGGCGCTCTCCCTGCCCGCAGTCTGCTGCTGCCTGAAAGGTATGTCGGGAATTTGTGCCCACACAGAGTATCCTGTCAATTCCTGCAGCAGCCGCATATTCTCCCACCCCCGCATGAAGGGCATCCGAATCCTCCCCCAGCTCAAACATATCTCCCAATATGGCCACCTTCTGCGTGTCCGCCAGGGACAACAGATCTATGGCAGCCCGCATGGATGCCGGATTCGCATTATAACAGTCGTCGATCAAAGTATACCGGGTCAGGCGGATCAGATGATTTCTGCCGTCCACTGGTTCTATGTCGGCAATCCCTCGGGCAATCTCCTGTCCGGAAAGCCCAAACAGCCCGGCCACGCACGCCGCCGCGGCAGCATTCAAAACCATGTGCGCTCCCGGAAGGGGGACATGAATCGGCAACTCCGTCACGTTTTCCGCCGTTTTCTCCCTGTCCGCCGTATATGCCGCCTCTGCCGCTGCCTTTCCCTGATTTACTTCGCCCTTCTCAGCCCCCGGATCCCCGGACCGCCGAAACTGCAGCACACTGTCGCTTCCCCACAGGCCGCGGCTCACGATCTTTCCGGCCGTAACCTCTTCGGCAGGATTGCCGCCAAGTCCGAAAAAATGAGGCCTATGACCCTTCACCTCTGTCAGGGAACTCAGTTTATCATCCTCTCCGTTCAGGCAGATTTCCCCGTCCTCCGCCATAAAGTCAAATATTTCCGACTTTGCTTTCAAGATACCGTCTCTGCTCTTTAAATTCTCCAGGTGGCATTGTCCGATATTGGTTATGACACAAACGTCAGGTTTTACCATCTTACTGAGCCGGTGCATCTCACCGAAATCGCTGATTCCCATTTCCACCACTGCTGCCTCGTGCTCCTCACGAATACGCAGAAGCGTCAGCGGAACCCCTATTTCATTGTTGAAATTGCCCTCTGTCTTCAGCACCTTCAGCTTTTCGGCCAGTACCCCGGCAATAAATTCCTTAGTACTGGTTTTCCCCACACTGCCGGTAATACCCACGATACGGATGTCCAGCCTGCTGCGGTAGTATTCCGCAATGTCCTTCAGCGCCTGCAGAGAATCCTCCACCAGCAAATAACTGCCCCAGTGGGAACAGTCCTCCCCCGTCTCACTCTGTACCTGCTCCGGCGCTTTTTCAACCACTGCCAGACAGGCCCCCTCCTCAAATACCCGGCTGACAAATCTGTGCCCGTCCGTTTTTTCGCCCACCACGGCCAGGAACACGCCGCCGGCCTCAATCCTTCTGGAATCAATCACCACGGAACTGACATGTGCGTCGGTTTTTAACCCGCCACGCAGAAACAGCCTGCCCCCACAGGCTTCTGCTATCTCCCTGACAGATAAATTCATGGATTTAATCCTTTCTGCAATATCTTCTCACACAACGCCGGAAAATCCAGCCCCACCACGGCTGCCTCCTGGGGAAGCAGCGATACCGGCGTCATCCCCGGCAGCGTATTCGCCTCCAGGCAGAACACTTCCCCCGCCCGGCTCATGCGAAAGTCCATTCTGGCATAATTCTTCAGCCGCAGCACCCGAAACACTTTTTCTGCCATTTCCTGAATCTCTGCGGATTTCTCCTCCGTCAGCTCCGCAGGACATGTCTCCACCGTACTGCCGGCCTGATATTTGTTCTTATAATCATAGAAGCCTGCCTTGGGTGCGATCTCAATCACCGGAAGCGCTTTCCCGTCTATTACGCCCACCGAAAATTCCCTGCCCTCTATGTACTGCTCAATAATCACTTCGTCATCATATCGAAAGGCTTCTTCCTTGGCCGCGCCGTACTCCTCCTCATTCCGTGCAATGCAGACACCCACACTGGAGCCGCCGCAGCAGGCCTTGACAATACAGGGAAAGGGCACTTTCGTCTCCTCCGTTTCGCCTTTTGTCAGACGAATACCCTCCGGTGTGGGAATGCAGTATGCCTTAAAAAGATCCTTGGTAATACCCTTATCCATGGCCATGGCGGAGCTGACAAAATCCGTTCCCGTATAGGGAATGCCCAGCAGCTCAAAACAGGCCTGAACCTTTCCGTCTTCGCCGTTTGCTCCGTGCAGCGCCAGGAATACACAGTCCGCCATCCCGCAGATTTTCAATACATTCGGCCCGAAAAAGCTTTTCCCGCCGTCCTTTCGCAGCCCCCTGATCTCGTCCGGATCAGGATTTTTCTCACTGATGCTTCCCACCTCAGCAGCCCAGTCGGTATCCAGGCTGAAAATATTTTCCGTCTCTCTCTCATATCCCAGATAAACGTCCAGCAACACCGCCTGGTGCCCGTTTTCCTTCATTGCCCTGTAAATCATACTGCCGGAGCTTAAGGACACATCCCGCTCCGTGCTGGTTCCTCCTGCCAACACTACAACCTTCATCTTTTCATAATCCTTCCTTTACGTGTTTTCCTGCCTCATGAATCGCAGTGAGCTGTGCCAGAAGCAGCAGATAACTGCCTCTGTTTTCCCCATTGTCATAAAAACAAACCGATTCCAGATTCCGTCCCATGAGATAATGCAGAAAATCCTCTGCGACTGCCGTATATTGATAATTATTCGTGATGTAGTTCACACATGACAATTCCACTGCACCTTTCAGCAGATCCGCGGAACCCCCGTTTACCGGCTCCACAGGATCGGTCAAAACCGTACATTTTTTAGAGGTTTCCTCCGCCCGCTCCCTGAGGCTGCTCATAAAATTATTACACAGATTCATATCCACCCTCTGCCTGGTGGCAAGGTAGGTCATGGCGGCATGCAGATACGATCTCTCATCCAGATAGCTGGCGTTATCCTCAAAAAAGCTCCCGCAGTCGGCAATCTGGCTTCGATATGTATACCGCCCGGTAGCGCGGTACAGCTCGGTCAGGGCAAAAAACAGATCTGCCTGCGAGACTGCAGCGCCCCTCCCCTTCCTGTTGCGTGCCTGCACCTCTCCAAGTACCGTAGACGCACGCTTTATGCAGTCCGTGGCATAATCCCGGTCGAACTTCTGGTAAAGATAGCTGAACTTGGCAAGAAACGCCGCATATAGCGCCTCGTCCTCCTCGTCCACACCGTTCTCCTCCCTATAGGAGATCCAGCCGCATAATGCCTTCAACACGTCAGCAACCTGATCTTCATCCTCATCCGGAAAAATCTCGCCATACCACTCATAAGCTTCCAGAAGAGCAACGGCATCCGCCGGGGACAGCTCTTTATTGCGACAGCTCTCCAGCATTTCCCTGTAGACCTCATCAAACAAAGCTGCATACTGCGCTTTCCTGATCGGAAAGGTCATGGAGCAGCCAATGCCGTCGCACCTTATATAATAGACACCGGTGCCTTGAAAATCACTGAAATCCGCATAACCGGAATAAAATCGCGACTTCTCCCGATAAACAGGTTCCTCTATGCTTCCCCTGTAGGCCTCCTGACCGGTCTCCACGTCCACAAGTGCAAATTCTTCCGGGAGCTCCCTGCCTTTGACAGCTGCTATCATTCCCTCTCCGGAAGAGTAGCCCTTTGTATCCACTAAAATATTAGGCAGCAGCTGGGGAACCGTATAATCGACCACCGGCACCTCTTCCATGCTCACTGCCCCCGCATAGGGATTGGGTACAATATTTTCGTCCTGATGCTCTCCTTCCGTCCTGCCGCAAGCGGACAAACTTCCCGTTGTCAGACACAGAGCCAAAATAGAAGAGAGTATTCTGTAGTTTTTCAAGACATCCTCCCTTGAGTCTTCTGCTGTTCGTTGCTTTCGTGGACATTTTACCACGGAATCAGCCGAAAAGCAAGGCGCAGGCAGTCTCCGGAGCATCCGTGCTGCAGTTTATACCGGTCACGGAGTAAACAGTAACCTGGGCTTCAGCCCTGGTAATCATACACAATCTGTCCGTCAATGATGGTGTACAGTGTCTCTGTAAAGACCTCCATGGGATTGCCGGAAAAGATAGCCACATCCGCATCCTTCCCCACCTCCAGGCTGCCCACCCGATCCGCCACACCGCATATTTTTGCAGCGTAAAGGGTTATGGAACGGAAGCCTTCTTCCAGGGGCAGCCCTGATTTCACCGCCAGACCTGCGCAAAGGGGCAGCGAAGCGATCAGGGATACCGGATGATCCGTGGTCAGGGCAGTCATCACTCCTGCCCTGTTTAAGATTCCCGCCGTTTTAAATGCCATATTCTGGACTTCGATTTTACTGCGGCTGGCCAGATCCGGCCCCACGATGGCTGGGTAGCCTTCCGCCGCCAGTTCTTCCGCAATCAGGTGTCCCTCGGAACAATGGTCCAATGTCATACGCAGATTAAATTCTCTGGCAATACGGATGGCGGTAAAAATATCGTCTGCCCGGTGCACATGAGCTTTTATGGGAATCTCCCGGTTCAGCACCGGTAGCCAGCACTCCAGTCTGAAGTCCTGCTCGAAGCTCTCACCGTTCTCCTCCGCTTGCCTTTTACTTCGGGCATAAGCCGCTGCCCGGCTCAGCTCCTCCCGCAGCATTCCCGCAATTGCCATCCTGGTGGAAGGGCTTTTTCCCTGCCCGGAATAATTGACTTTGGGATTCTCTCCAAAGGCCACCTTCATGGCTGCCGGAGCCTTTACGATCAGGTCGTCAATTCTGCGTCCCTTCGTTTTTAAAAAAGCAAACTGACCTCCCACTACGTTTGAGCTGCCGGGCCCTATCATGGCCGAGGTAATCCCTGCCCGCACTGCGTCATCAAAAGCCGCATCCATGGTGTTGATGGCATCCACAGCCCGAAGCCATGGTGTGACCGGATCAACCGTCTCATTGCAGTCGTCTCCCTCCATGCCCTTCTTTTCCTCCGTAATCCCCATATGGCAGTGAGCTTCTATGATACCGGGCATGATCAGGCCCTTTTGGATTTCCAATACCTTCTCATAAGGAGCGGGATGAACTGTCACTTCATCCCGCCTGCCGATCTCTGCTATTTTTCCCCCCACCACATGAATACACCCATCAGGAATGTCTTCACCTGCCATGGTCTTGATAATTCCGCCGACTATATACATAGGCCCACGCCCTCCTTAGCGGAACAGAAGTTCCGGATCCACTGGAATTCCATTCTGCGTCAGCTTCAGGTACAGATTTGCTCCTTCGACACAATAATACTTGGTGGGTGCCGCTACGGACGCTATCATATCTCCGGGATTTACATAGCTGTTCAACGCCACATTAAGTCCCTTAAGCTGCCCATAGGTAAGTTGATAACCGTCCCCCAGATCCATGGTGACTGCCTGCCCGATCTCAGCATCCTGATAAATATCAATTACCCTGCCAGCCGCACACGCAAGAATAGATGTTCCCTCCTGCGCCGCCAGCATCAATGCCGGATTATATTTGTACACATCCAGAGTGGAAAAATACACGCCGCCATCCATGCTGAACGGAATCAGCGCTTCTCCTTCCAGCGGGCGAAGCAGGCCGTCACTCTCCGCGAAATGAAGCTCAGGGCCGCTCCAGGCATCTGCCACAGGCTCCGTATTTACCGGCTCTATTGGAGCCTGCTCAATTGGAGCCTGCTCTATCGGAGCCATCGGCTGCTCCGGGCTGACTGCTTCTCCAGCGCTCTGTTCCGCAGGCGGCTGCTCCGTACTCGCTGCATCCTGTCCTGTTTCGCCCTGCCCGGATTCCTCAGGAGGCGCCGGCTGCTCTGTGGATGCGCCTTTGCCGTCCGAGGGCTTCTCCTGGGTCAGATTCTCTTCTCCCTGCACTGTGGTAAGCCCGGGAATCTCGATATTGCCCGATCCCGCTTCCAGAGGCATATAATCAAGATCATCCTCCAGATCGAATAAATTCTCGCTTGTCACATCCGGCAGCTTAACGGAATTTCCCTTATTGGGATTATTCTGAGCTATCTCCAGGCTCTTGCTCTCCAGATTCTCCTCCAGGGACGTGAAATCCAGAGTATACCCGTCGTCCTGAGATTTCTCCTCGCCCGACTGCATGTAGATGCCTGTCATGGTCAGTGCCGTAAGCACAAAGGCCGATGAAGCAATCATTATGATTCTTTCCCTCTTGGCATTGTCTTTTCTATTCTTTTTCATGGCTGCTTTCCTTCCTTTTCCGCTGAAAATTCATTGTAAGAATTGCTTCTTCACAATCATTTTTCCCGAATCAGTTGGAAATATACAGCCGGTTTACCTTACGTTTCTTGTTTTATTCGACATTTTTCAGTTGGTTGCCAATTGAAAGAATTGAAAGAAACGAAAACATTTTATTTATCCCCCGGCACACTGCCGGGCATATCACCAACAAAAAGGGAAGCTTTGATGTCGCTTCCCTTTTCATATTTAAGCCTGTTTCTCATATTTAGCCACGTCCACGTGCTGTATAGTTCCCACGTTTCCGTTCTCATATAAGAAGACCCCTGTATTGCGGACCGCTCCCAGCGTCTGTCCGGCCGATCCCTTCTGCGTAAACTCCGTAGAAGCATTCTGCAGACAGATGGCTCCCACACCCTTCTCTGCAAGGGTGTACAGCACATCCTTGCCATTCTCGTCCTTCGTCCAGATCTTGAGCTTATCCCAGACCGCATCATTCTCGTCGATCCAGCCATTGCCGTCCTCGTCATACTTCGCCAGATCCGCGAAGCCGTTGCCGCTCTCTGTGCCAAACAGCTCCTTCCCGTCATTGATAACGCCGTCGCCGTTCTTATCCAGCGCCAGATAGCCGCTCCCTGCTCCAAGCCGGGATACCTCATCCTTCTCTCCGTCGCCGTCAATGTCAAAGTAAAAGGTCTGATCTTCCAGCCGTGCCATATCCGTGTCCAGATTAATGACCAGCGGGTCGCAGAAGGTAAAGGTGCCAAGCTCCAGGTCCTCCCTGTAATATTCCTGAAATTCCCGGCTCATGCCCACATTGACATTGAAACTGATTTCTCTGCCGTCTGAGGTTTTCACTGTGCCTGTGGTGGAAAAGGAAGTAGACTCCGCTTCCTCAAAATAGGTTTCCTGTTCCAGGCTCAAGACCCTCATATTGATCACCAGAGGCTTGGGTTTCATCATCCAGAAGCCGTCCTTGAAATAAAATTCGTTGCCGCTTCCGGAAGTACCGTTCACACTTCCCTCTCCCGTTCCCGTCTGAGCCGTACCTTCCGCAGCGTTTATACCGTCTGCCTGTCCGGCGCCGGATTCCATGCCCGTCTCCTGCATCCACTGCCGGAAACGATCCCGCCTTGCAGAAAACAACAGATCAAATATGTATCGTATGGTCTGCTGTTTGATGTCCTCATAGGTCCGGCTTGCGGAGCTTCGAACGGATACATTGGCAGTAGTCGCCTGAAGTCTGGCCTGCCAGTCCTGAAGGGTACTGACCTTCTTTTGTTCTCCTTCCTCCGCAACATTACCTCCTGTATTTCCGCCGGCATTGCCAGCGTTCCCGCCAATGGCGGAATTCAGAGCGTTGCTGCCCTGGCCTGGATTTTGCTGATAGTCCGTTATCGCAAACCTCCTGAATGTAGTATTTGAAGCTCTGTAGCTTCTGGCGGATTCCATTCCTACTGCACTGGAATCAATTCTCAAAGCATTCCTCCTGTTTTACCCCCTCATTCCGGCGCTCGTCAGCTGACCGGAAAAAAAATGGCATTTGGCGGGAATATCCGTTTCCCGCACAAATACCATCCGTGGTCTCTATACTCGGGGACAATCGGCCAAACTGCTCCCCTGTATATAGTATATCGTCAAAACTGATATGAACTTTAGGGAAACGCTGATGAAAACGCTTCCTGAAACTTATTTCTCCGGCATCGGCGGCTGTGAAGGCGCAGGCGCCGTGCGCACCACGGGCGTAGCCTGCCCGGCCCGCTGCCGCATCTGAGCAGCCTTGGCCGCCATCATTCCGGCTATCATTTCCTTGGGAATAATCACATTTGCCCCCATGGGATTGATAACCAGGCCCACCGCAGGATGTTCGTTTCCCTGGGCATCCCTGCGCAGGATCATATTCGCGTAATCCTCCATCCTCAGGGCAAACGTGGGCAGCTCCTGGTTCCTCTCCACCCACTTCCGGTATTCCTTCGGGTCGGTAAAGCCCATGAAATACTTCTTCCCGTCCGGCGCTATAAGCATGGGAAACTGTATCCTGCTCCCGGGCTCGATCTTCAGATTACCCTCCTCGTCGGCCACAGGCCCCGGATCAATAAGGGCAGGTGCCTGAAAGGACGCTTTTGCCAGCTCCTCCACAAACATATTGCGGTGCTCCGGGGAATCCTCTTCCTTCACCAATTCGATACATCCCACAAACATGGGATTACTGACCGCTTTGTTAAACTCCATGTACTATTCCTTTCCTCATTCCCTGTTGTAATTGATCAGACATCCCTTCAAAATAATCTGCCTCTCCTCATCGGTAAGCTCACCCAGACTCAGTTCGAATTTCTCTAAAGCGCCGTTCTTCACCACATATGCCTCGATACTGTCCGCCTTTTCCTCCACTGCCTTCCGGATGCCCGGGAAAAACAGATAGTCCAGATTCTCAAACGGCAGCTCGCCCGCGCAAATCACAAAGGGCAGCATTCCCCAGTTAATCAGATTGGAGCGATAACGCTTTGTGGCATACTCATTAGCGATGTTGGCCCAGCCCCCCAGTACCTTCTGGCAGGAGGCCGCCTGCTCCCTGGCAGAGCCGTCCCCGGGCTTTACCGCAAAGATGGTGGAACCAAAACCGGTATTCACATGGCTTACCTCCGGAAATGCACTCTTGATGGGATTCATAACTTCCTTGATCTCCGGCATGACATGACAGGGATGTCCGCCCTTCATGCGTTCTTCCTCCAGGCCCCGCATTTCCTTGGCCCGCCCCACATATTCCGGATCCTTCCGGCTTAAAGTAAACTCAGCCAGTCCCAGCGGGTTGGAACGGTAGGACGAAGTTTCCCCGGAGGGGATCAGCTCGTCGGTGGTAGTCACCGGATCATGAATCTCGCTGACTACCCGCAGCACCAGGTTTTCCGGCAGTTCTCCCATCGCGGGCCAGTCCTTGATGTTTGGACCAAGCTGGATCTCTACCTTGGGATCCGCCGCGCCGTGAGAGTCAAATACCCGGTTTTCATATATTTTACTGTCATAATGATATTGATACTTACCGATCTCACCGTCAAACTCCGTGGCAGACGTCAGCACTCCTTTATTTGCCGCGGTGGCCGCAATGGATCTTGCATCCATCAGCGCCACGGAAGAAATCTGCCCGTTCTGCAGCTTGCTTCCCTCACGGTTGGGGAAGTTCCTGGTAGAGTGACGGATACTGAAAGCATTATTGGCCGGGGTGTCTCCCGCCCCGAAACAGGGGCCGCAGAAGGCTGTCTTCATTACGGCACCCGTCTCCATGACAGCGGCCGCGCACCCATTGCGGATCAGCTCCATGTAAACGGGCATGGATGCAGGATATACGCTCAGGGTAAAGCCGTCGGAACCGATGCTGCTCCCTTTCAGTATATCCGCCGCGGCACAGATATTTTCAAATCCGCCGCCGGCGCAGCCCGCGATAATCCCCTGATCCACCATGAGCTTCCCGTTCTTTACCTTTTCCTTCAGCTTAAGCTCAGCAGTGCCGCCCAGGCTGACCCGTGCCTGCTTCTCCGTTTCGTCCAGAATATCCATGAGATTCGCGTTCAGCTCCTCTATGGTATAGGTATTGCTGGGATGGAAAGGCATGGCAATCATGGGACGGATCTTATCAAGATTTACCTTAATCATGCCGTCATAATAAGCAATTCTGCCGGGCAGCAGCTCCCTGTAATCCTCGGACCGTCCATGAGTCGCGTAAAATTCCGCAATCTCCCCGTCCGTCTTCCAGATAGAGGACAGGCAGGTGGTCTCCGTGGTCATCACATCAATGCCGATCCGGAAGTCCGCGCTTAAGTTTTCCACGCCCGGCCCCACAAATTCCATCACTTTATTTTTGACATAACCGTTCTTAAACACGGCGCCAATGATAGCCAGCGCTACATCCTGAGGCCCCACCCCCTTCACGGGAGAGCCGGTGAGATATACTCCCACCACCTGGGGCATATTAATATCGTATGTCTGCTTCAGCAGCTGCTTCACCAGCTCAGGGCCGCCCTCCCCGATGGCCATGGTACCCAGCGCGCCATAGCGGGTATGGGAATCGGAGCCAAGGATCATGTCACCGCCCTTGGTAAGCATTTCCCGCGCGTACTGATGAATCACCGCCTGGTGAGGGGGCACATATACCCCGCCGTACTTTTTGGCACAGCTCAGGCCAAACATGTGGTCATCCTCATTGATGGTGCCGCCCACGGCGCAAAGGGAATTGTGGCAGTTAGTCAGCACGTAGGGCACGGGAAACTTCTCGAGCCCGGAAGCCCTGGCCGTCTGAATAATCCCCACAAAGGTAATATCATGGCTGGTCAGTTTATCAAAACGTATCTTCAGCTTCTCCATATTGCCGGAAGTGTTGTGGCTCTCCAGAATGCCGTAGGATATGGTTTTCCTGGCAGCATTTTCCCTGGTAACGCCCCATCCGCCCTTGCGCAGGATTTCCGCTGCCGCATCCGGGCCGTCCGGAATAATGTCCTGGTTGTTTACCAGGAAGGCTCCGCCCTGTATCAACTCTATCATTTTACTCTCCTTTTCAACTATTACAGCGTCACTTTATCCAGATGCCAGATTTCATCCACATACTGCTGAATGGTTCTGTCCGAGGTAAACTTACCTGAGCAGGCCACATTTAGAATTGCGCTCTTCGCCCAGCCTTCCCTGTCACGGTAAGCTGCCTCCACCTTTTTCTGCGCCTCCGCATAAGCCTTGAAATCCTTAAGGATAAAGTAGGTATCCGCCTTGGAAGTACTCAGGGTGTTCAGCAGGGAATTGTACAGCGGGCGGAACAGCTCTCTGTCGGAAGAATACGTCCCGTCCACCAGCTGATCCAGCACCCTGCGAATATCTGCGTCACTGTGATAGATCTCCATAGGATCATATCCGCCATGATTTTCAAAACGGATGACCTCGTCGGAGGACAATCCGAAGATAAATGCGTTCTCCTGGCCCACTTCCTCCACGATCTCCACGTTAGCCCCGTCCATGGTGCCCAGCGTCAGCGCCCCGTTCAGCATGAATTTCATATTGCCGGTGCCTGAGGCCTCCTTGCTGGCAGTGGAGATCTGCTCCGATACGTCTGCTGCCGCAAAAATAATCTCCGCGTTGGATACGTTGTAATTCTCGATAAAGACCACTTTGATCTTTCCGCCGATGGAAGCGTCATTGTTAACCATGTCCGCCACGGAATTGATCAGCTTTATGGTCAGCTTCGCATTGCGGTAGCCTGCCGCCGCCTTCGCTCCGAAAATAAAGGTTCTGGGATAGAACTCCATGCCCGGATTGGCCTTTAACTGGTTATACAGGTACATTACATGCAGAATATTCAGCAGCTGCCTCTTGTACTCATGGAGACGCTTTACCTGCACGTCAAAAATGGAGTTGGGATCCACACTGACGCCGTTGTGCTCCTGAATATATTTTGCCAGGCGAAGCTTATTCTGATACTTAATGTCCATAAACTCCTTCCGGGCCGCCTTATCCTCCGCCAGACCTTTAATCTTCCCGATCTGAGGCAGATCCGTGATCCAGCCGTTACCGATCTTGGATGTCACCCAGTCCGCCAGCATCGGATTGCCGTGAAGCAGGAACCTTCTCTGGGTAATGCCGTTGGTCTTATTGTTAAAGCGCTCGGGATACAGCTCGTAGAAATCCCTCAGCTCCTGATTCTTCAGGATTTCGGTATGCAGCCTGGCCACACCGTTTACGGAGTAGCCGGCTATGATCGCCATATGTGCCATCCTTACCTGGCCGTTGTACAAAATGGCCATCTTGCAGATCTTATCCTGTACATCGCCGCCGTAGTACTTTTCCTCCAGCAGCTTGATGAAGCGGCGGTTGATCTCTTCCACAATCTGATAGATCCTGGGCAGAAGCCTCTGGAACAGGTCTATAGGCCACTTTTCCAGAGCCTCGGACATAATCGTATGGTTGGTATAAGCACAGGTCCGGGTGGTAATGCTCCATGCCTCATCCCAGCTGAGATTGTAATCATCCAGCAGAATACGCATCAGCTCGGGTACTGCCACCGTAGGATGGGTATCGTTGAGCTGGAAAGTCACCTTCTCCGGGAACCTGTGAATATCGTCATGCCTGCGCATGAACTTCTCCACCGCCTCCTGAACGGAAGCGGAGATAAAGAAATACTGCTGCTTTAAGCGCAGCTCCTTGCCGGCGTAATGGTTATCGTTAGGGTAGAGCACCTCGACGATATTCCGCGCCAGGTTCTCCTGCTCCACGGCCCTGCGGTAGTCCCCCTTGTCAAAGGAATCCAGCTGGAATCCTTCCATGGGCTCCGCGTCCCAGATGCGGAGCGTATTGACAATACCGTTCCCATAGCCCACAATGGGCAGATCAAAGGGAATGGCCCGCACTGCCTGATAATCCTCCTCCACAAAATGATATATACCGTTATCGACACAGTACATGGAAACATGGCCGCCGAATTTTACCACCTTGGCGTACTCAGGGCGGCGAAGCTCAAAAGGATTACCGTTCTCAAGCCAATTGTCCGGCACCTCCACCTGATAACCGTCTTTGATCTGCTGCTTGAACATACCGTAGCGGTAGCGGATGCCGCAGCCGTAAGCCGGATAGCCAAGAGTCGCCAGAGAATCCAGAAAGCAGGCCGCAAGTCTGCCAAGGCCGCCGTTTCCCAGACCTGCGTCCGGTTCCTGGTCCTCCACCAGGTTCAGATCCAGTCCCAGCTCCTCCAGAGCCTCCTTTACGGGAGCCGATGCCTGCAGATTAATGATGTTATTGCCCAGAGCGCGTCCCATCAGGAACTCCATGGACATGTAATATACCATCTTGGGATCCTGTTTCTCGTAAATCTTCTGGGTATCGATCCAGTGATCCATGATCTGATCCTTAATGGCGAGGGAAGCCGCCTGAAATACCTGCTGGGAAGAAGCCTCTTCTATGTCCTTGCGGTATAAGGTTTTCACGTTATAAACCACGCTTCTCTTGAAAAGATCCTTATTAAATCCCGGTTTTTCGCTTTCCTGCTTTGCAACTTCCTGCTTTGCAGCTTCCTGCTTTTCGGTTACGTTCTTATGCGTAAAATTCTTCATGTTATGCTCTCCTTTTCAAATATAGCCAGTTTATTTTACCATATTTTTACTTCTTTTCAAACCCTTTCTATGGTAATTAGCACCCTTTCCCCGTTGACGTCCTCCCATTCTCTGGCCACTGCATAATTCGCCTCTTCCGTCAGCTCCTCCGCCAGCACCTTCCCGCAGATTGCTTTCCGGTTCTTCTGAGCCAGAGCTGACAGCTTCCCGTTTTGATTCAGGGAGACCCTGATATGGTCCATGACCTCAAAACCCGCCTCCTTGCGCATGGTCTGGATCTTGCTGACGATCTCGTTGACAAAGCCCTCCTCGATCAGCTCCTCTGTCAGGTTCGTATCCAGGACCACCGTCATCCGGTTGTCCTCCTGGGTCACATAACCCTCCTTCTTTGCCGTATCTATCAGCAGATCCTCCCTGGTCAGCTCCACGGTCTCTCCGTTCACCGTAAAGGTCAGCATTCCCTTGTCGTTTAACTCATCCATGGCGGCGTTTCCGTCCAGAGACCCAAGTCTCTCCCGGATGCCGTTCAGCAGTTTGCCGTATTTCGGCCCAACGGTGCGCAGCTGAGGCTTGAAGGTATATGAGGTAAACTCTCTCACATCCTCCGCAAATACCAGCTCTTTCACGTTCAGCTCGCCTTTGATAATATCCGTGAAAAAGTCATCCAGCCTGTAGTCGGCTTTGATATACATTTTGCTCACCGGCTGGCGGTTCTTGATACCTGCATCCTCACGGCACGCATGTCCCATGGTAACCGCCTCCCGCAGCCAGTCCATGTCCTCCTCCAGCTTCCTGTCAATACGAGCCTCATCAACAACCGGGAAATCACACAGATGAATGCTCTCTTGAGCATCGGCGTCAATGCTGCGCACCAAGTTCTGGTAAATATCCTCCGTCATAAAGGGGATCATAGGCGCCGCCGCCTTGCAGATCGTCACCAGCGCGGTATACAGAGTCATATAGGCATTGATTTTATCCTGCTCCATGCCCTTGGCCCAGAAGCGCTCCCGGCTGCGGCGGACGTACCAGTTGCTCATCACCTCCACGAAGTCCTCCAGGGCTGCCCCTGCCTCCGGGATCCGGTACTGGTCCAGATTCTCATCCACCATTTTCACAGCCGTATTCAGCCGGGACAGAAGCCATTTATCCATAACGGGCAGCTTTTCGTAATCCAGCGTATACTTTGTAGCGTCAAAGCCGTCGATTTCGGCATACAGCACAAAGAAAGCATAGGTATTCCACAGGGTACCCATGATCTTCCTCTGCCCCTCCTGCACAATCTTGCCGGAAAACCGCTTTGGAAGCCAGGGTGAACAGCTGGTATAAAAATACCACCGGATGGCATCGGCGCCGTAAGTCGCCAGTGCCTCGAAGGGATCTACTGCGTTCCCCTTGGACTTGCTCATCTTCTGGCCGTTCTCATCCTGCACATGTCCCAGCACAATCACATTTTCATAAGGCGCCCTGTTAAACAGCAGCGTGGACTCTGCCATCAGGGAATGGAACCAGCCTCTGGTCTGGTCCACAGCCTCGGAAATAAACCTGGCAGGGAACTGCTGCTCGAACAGTTCCTTATTTTCGAAGGGATAATGATGCTGGGCAAAGGGCATGGCGCCGGAATCAAACCAACAGTCAATCACCTCCGGCACCCTTTTCATCTTGCCGCCGCATTCCGGGCAGGTTAAAGTCACCTGGTCAATATAGGGTCTGTGAAGCTCCACCTTCGCCGCAGCAGGATCTCCCGCTTTCTCTGCCAGCTCCGCCCGGCTGCCGATACATTCCTGATGGCCGCACTGGCACTCCCAGATATTTAAGGGCGTCCCCCAATACCGGTTCCGGGAGATTGCCCAGTCCTGGATATTCTCCAGCCAGTTGCCGAAACGCCCGGTTCCGATGGATTCGGGAATCCAGTTCACCGTATTGTTATTGCGGATCAGATCCTCCTTCACCGCCGTCTCCCTGATATACCAGGACTCTCTCGCATAATAGATCAGGGGAGTGTCACATCTCCAGCAATGGGGATACTCATGCTCGAATTTGGGCGCGGCAAAAAGCTTGCCCTCCGCCTCCAGGTCTTTCAGGATTTCCGGATCTGCTTTCTTTACGAACAGCCCGGCATATGGCGTCTCCTCCGACATCTCTCCCTTGCCGTTCACGAACTGTACAAAGGGCAGGTCATACTTTCTGCCCACGTTTGCATCATCCTCACCAAAGGCAGGAGCAATATGCACGATACCGGTACCGTCGGACATAGTGACATAACTGTCACAAGTGACAAAATGGGCCTTTTTGTTCTGTTTGGCCGCCGCCTCCCCGGCACAGGCAAACAGAGGCTTGTATTCTTTATATTCCAGATCCTTCCCCTGGCAGGTCTCCAGAATCTCATAAGCCGGTTTCCCGTCATCGGCTGCCGTATCTGCATTTTTGGCCGGCGCTTTGAAAACGGTATCCAGCAGGGCCTTAGCCATATAATAAGTATAGCCGTCCGCCGCTTTGACCTTGCAGTACGCCTCCTCCGGATTCACGCACAGAGCAAGGTTGGAAGGCAGCGTCCATGGCGTGGTGGTCCAGGCCAGGAAATATGCGTCCTCGCCCACACATTGAAAACGCACGATAGCAGAGCGCTCCTTTACCGTCTTGTAGCCCTGTGCCACCTCCTGGGTTGACAGGGGAGTGCCGCAGCGGGGGCAGTAAGGCACGATCTTGAATCCCTTATACAGCAGTCCCTTATCCCAGATCGTCTTTAAAGCCCACCACTCTGACTCAATGAAATCGTCGTCATAAGTAACATAAGGATGATCCATATCCGCCCAGAAGCCCACAATGCCGGAAAAATCCTCCCACATGCCCTTATATTTCCATACGCTCTCCTTGCACTTGTCGATAAAGGGCTCCAGGCCATAGGCTTCGATCTGATCCTTGCCGTCCAGGCCCAACTGCTTCTCCACTTCGATCTCCACCGGCAGGCCGTGGGTATCCCATCCGGCCTTGCGGGGCACCATATACCCTTTCATGGTCCGGTATCTTGGAATCATATCCTTGATGACACGGGTCTCCACGTGGCCGATATGAGGCTTCCCGTTAGCGGTAGGCGGCCCGTCATAAAAGGTGTAGACAGGGCCGTCCTTACGGTTATCAATACTCTTTCTGAAAATATCGTTTTCTTTCCAGAATTTCTCGATTCCCTTCTCTCTCTCCACAAAATTTAAATTTTTGTCAACCTGCTTATACATTGCCTCCTCCTTTACACGGATGAACTGTTTTATTCGAGCAGAGAAGATTTTCTCACTGCCCGCTGCGCCGGACACCCGTCAGCTTGCTGACAGTCTTCCTATGCGTGCCCGTGTGCATATAAAAGGCTCCGTCCTGTAACAGGACGAAGCCTTATCTTCGCAATTGACCACCTCTTACGCTCATACGGCCCGCCAGCAGCCTGCGGGATTATATGCCTTCCCGTAACGGGGGAATGCCGTTCAAAGCTACCGGTACTCGAATCCGCCTCTTTCCTTTTGCCCTGACTGCTCGGAAGTGATCTTCACTGCCTGTCTACCGGCACCGGGCTCACACCTCCCCCCGGCTCGCTGCTGCTTTCTTCAGACGGTTACTCTCTTCGTCACTGCATTTAACTCTTTTTGATATTATAGCCCTGCCCAAAATTACTTGTCAAGAGCTTTTATTCGCATTTGCCTCCTCCCGCAGCAGTACCGCGTTTAAGACCTTGCACATGCTCTCGAATATCTGCATTGCCAGCTTGGGAAAGTCCCGGATCTGACTGCACTCCTCCACCGTCACAAAGCCTCTGATTTCACCCTTGCCGTCACGCAGATAATGCTGAAGAATACTGCAAACCTTATTCTCCCGGTACATCCCGTAGATCTCCGGCATGATGTATTCCAGCTTGTTCACATTGCCGATCTGGAGCATATCATTCTGAAAAAGCTCCCTGTATTCCTCTTTTTCATAGCAGAAAGCATCACAGGGATTCTCCATAAGCGTCAGCGGCCAGGCCGCGACGGACTGCCTCTCCTCTCCCCAGAATACCTGTACCCGGGAAACCGTGAGAACATGAGCCATCTGCTCCAGCACTTCCGGCAGCTCCCCGCTTCCCTGCAGTACCAAATCTGCCAGGCTGCGGTTGAATGTGTTCAGATCCCTTTCGGAGTAAAACGCTTCCTTTATATCCGTCAGATCCTCGTTTGCCTCACTGATCCGAAGGACCCCGTGCAGCTCCGGTTTATAGATGATATAACGGTTCTTGCCCTTCTCCTTCGCCAGATACAGCGCCTTGTCGGCAATCCGGTACAGTTCCTTGAAATTGTCAGAATCCACATTGTTCCGCGATACGCCGATGGAACAGGTTATCCTGTTGTTCCCTACCTTGTCCGGAAACAGGGCTGCCACGTTCATCTTGATCCCCCGCAGATGATTCCGAAGCGTAAGCTCATCCCCGCAGTTATTTAAAATGACCATGAACTCGTCACCACCCACGCGCCCCGCGACGCCGCTGTTTCCCACCACCTTTTTGATCACGTCCGCCACGGCGGTAATCACCGCGTCACCAAAGGGATGGCCGAAAGTATCGTTGACATTTTTAAAATTATCTATATCCAGCATTATCACGGCTGCATCGGCGCCTTTTGCCACTTTCGCCTCCGCGTATTCCATGATGCCCTTCCGGTTCAGCATCTTAGTCATGGAATCCAGATGATTCCCCTCTGTATAAACATCCGTCGTGTTTCCGGCACGCTTTCTGATCACAGACCAGACGCCCAGCACTCTTTTCTGGCATCCGTACATTCTCGACTGAATCTTTACCCGGTAGGTTTCCTCACTCTTTCCCCCGTTCAGTATATTTCCCCGGAAGATGTATACCTGCTCCTGATTCCCGCTTTTTACTGCCTCGCAGAAGGAATCAAAGACTTCACGGTCCTTTTCGCTAACCTGCTTATTCCCAACGATCTGCTCCCGCCACTGCTCAAAGGGCATATCGCAGATCTCCACCTCCTGCTCATAGTCCATCCAGAACAGCTTAAACCAGCCGTCGGCAGGGCGATAGGAAAATAAAGCACTTCCGGATACCGTAAGGTAATCCCGCAGCATCCCCAGGCGGCTGCTGATTTTCTCGATTTGGCCGATGTTCTCGGAAACATTCTGCAGTTCGATCTCATAGCCGTCAAAATTCCCGGCCCTGCGGAGTATGACAAGGTAGGTATCGTATCCTCCCCTCCCATTTATGAAATGAACACACTCTTCCACATCCTCCGGCTGTAAATCGCAGAGTGAAACCGCATTTTTCAGTCGATCCACATCCTTTTCCAGAACCAACTTATAAAGCGGCGAATAAATGTATTCCCCTACAAACTCATACATCCGCTTATTTCCACCCACTACCAGCAGTCCCTTATCAAGCCTGCCCACCGGGTAGATTGCTTCTATGTTCTTAATGCTCAATTTCCCCGTTCCTCCGTACGCGATGTCTCCGCAGTTCCTGACATTGCAACTTTATTATATTAAAATAAGTGAAAAAAGTAAAGGAGTGTTGCCTTTTTGTTCCAGAATTAGTATACTTAACTTACGACTTGATTTTTTCCGGTGATAAGGAGTACTATATGAAAACCAAAAGAAAAGGAAAAATGGCATATGTCCTGCTGACAATCAATATCATCCCGCTGGCATTTCTGGGAATTACCATTCTTCTGTTGGGTTCCAGTATGTTTACCAGGGCCATGTACCAGGAGGTGGAGATCGAGCTGAGGAATGTATGCCGCAATCTGGACACTACCTATGACACCCTCTGCCCTGGGGATTACTCGCTGACAGGCGACAGCAGCTACCGGCTGTACAAGGGAGACCATGATATTACCGGCGACTACACGCTGATTGATCAGTTTAAACAGAATACCGGATTGGACATCACCTTGTTTTATCAGGACACCAGAATCCTCACCACCATTGTCGACAACAACGGTGTCAGGATCACAGGCTCCGGTGCCCCTGCCGCCGTCATGAAGGACGTGTTTGAGACCGGTACGGCGAAATTTTACACCAATGTGCTTATCTTTGACACCTCTTATTTTTCCTATTATGCTCCCCTGACCAACAGCAACGGCACCGTGGTCGGCATGCTCTTCGTGGGCAAGCCCACCGCCGAAGTGGATGCTTCCGTCAAGGCTTCCATTTATCCGCTGGTGATCGCGGATATTCTGATTATGCTGCTGGCTTCTCTTTTTATCTTCCTTTACACCCGCAGCTTTACATCGGCACTGCTGCAGATCCATGACTTTCTGGGAGAAGTTTCCACCGGAAATCTCAGCGCGGAGCCTCCCGCCCTGGCACTGAAGCGAAACGACGAGCTCAACGAGATTGCCGGCTCTGCGTTAAACATGCAGCGCTCTCTGCACGATCTGGTGGAGCAGGATTCCCTCACCGCCCTGGCCAACCGCCGCTTCGGAGACAAAAGGCTTCGTCAGACCATGAAAAATGCAGTTAAATACGGGAATGACTTCTGCCTTGCCATCGGTGACATAGACGACTTTAAAAAAGTAAACGATACCTACGGCCACGACTGCGGCGACCTTGTGCTGAAGCAGATAGCGGACATCCTTCGCCGGCATATGCGGGGCAACGGCTTTGTCGCCAGATGGGGCGGGGAAGAATTTCTCCTGGTTTTTGAGAATATGGATCTGGCTCAAGCAAGAGAACTGCTGGAAAAGCTGCTGGACGATGTCCGCTCCGCAGTGTGCAGATATGACGATCAGTCCGTCTCAGTGACGATGACCTTCGGTCTGGCAGCAGGCGGCGGTCAAAATGTAACCGACCTGCTGCGCACTGCCGACGATCGGCTTTATCAGGGCAAAAAAGGCGGTAAAAACCAAATCATTTAAGGCGGGACAAGTGTCCCGCCCTTGCATCTACTGCTCCATCTGTCTGCCTAAAAATGTGGCGGCAGACTGGAGCAGCTTCTGTTCCACCTCACCCATCCGGCCCTTATTGTCATTCTGCAGCAGTACCACGCTTCCTATAATGTCGCCCTCACACAGGATAGGTGCAATGGCTTCATGCTGATACTCGTCGGCCTCCTCATCGCATACACTGATAAAATTCCTGTCTCCCCGGGATGCCATTACCGTCTCGCGGTTGTGTACCTTTTCATCGAGCTGCCGCCCGATCGCCTTATTAATAAGCTGCTTATAGCCGCCCGCTGCCGCGATAAACTGATCCCGGTCCGCGATAAGCGCCGCATGCCCCGATACCTGGGCAAGACTCTCCACATACTGCTTGGCAAAGGTAACCATCTCACCGATGGGAGAATATTTTTTCAAAATAACCTGTCCGTCCCTGTCTGTGTAGATCTCCAGCGGATCCGACTCCCGGATATGCAGGGTCCTGCGGATTTCCTTGGGGATTACGATTCGCCCCAGATCATCTATTCTTCTTACAATTCCCGTTGCTTTCATGTTAAAAGTCCTCCGTTCACAAATATTGTTATTGGCATTGTTTGTAAGTATTTCTAGTATTTGTATCCAAAAAATAATTATTCATACAATATTTGAACGGACTTGTCATTCCTCAGGTTTTTCCGTAAACAAATCTTTCCGCCAATGTCCGCATAAGGCAGAAAGGACTCAAAACATTCCTTCACTTCCACACCTGTCCGGAGATTGCCGCGAAATTTACGTCAAAGGACATGTCAATCCTCCTCCAGGTATTCCAGGTATTCTTCCTCACTGACAAAGAGAATATATCTGCCGTCTACCAATCCCATGTAGCCGCTTGCCGTAACATAACCCTTCATAAAAATGACCTCCTGTTCAGAATTGTTTTGTTTCCGTTGTTCTGAATAGAAGGTATCATTTTATAAGTCCTATAAAACTCTCTCGAAATAAATATACGTTCGATTATATTTGAACAGAAATTCCCGCCTCACAAAGCTCCCTGCGCAGACGCAGCAGATCACCGTCAAATACGATCCCCCGGATTCCCACGCAGTACGCCCCTTCCACGTTCAGCGGAGAATCATCTATAAACAGACATTCCTCTGCCTGCAGGCCGTAGGTATCCAGCAGCAGCCGGTAGATCTCCCGCTGGGGCTTAATCAGCTTATGCTCTGCGGAGACAATTCGTCCGTCAAAATATTCCGTTCCCGGAATCCTGTCATGGTATTTGCACTGCTGAATGCTGGCGTTGGACAGCAGATAAAGCTTAAGACTCAGCGCCTTAAGCTCCGCCACCAGCTCCTTCATTCCCGGAACGGGACTTAACGGTCTGGCCCACCAGCGGAAAACCAGCTCCTCCACCGCCTGGTGAAGACGAGGGGGAACCCGCCTGCAAATGGCCTCTGCCGCCTCGTCCTCCGTGATGGTACCGTGATCCAGACGGACCCATTCTATCCGTCCGAACACTTCCCGAAGCAGGAGCCCTCTGTCCTCTTCCGCCACCCCCAGCTGCTCTACATATAATTCCGGTAAAAAGTTAATTAATACATTTCCCATATCAAAAATCACATTTTTAATCATCTGTATCCTCCCCGTTCTGTTCCTCCCCTGACTGCTCATGAACCGCAGCTTCCGACGCCAGAAGGATCTCCATGTCTCTCAGCAGCTCCTCCGTTTTGCCCAGCAGCAGCTCTGCATCCGTTTCCGCCAGCCCTGTCTTCTTATATTTATAAGTAAAAAAAGGTGTTCCGTAAGCCGTGAATGCCAGATCTTTCCCATACCTTCCCAGCAGCTCCGGAATTTTCCGGGGATTCACCGCCGCGTCCGGACGGAACGTAAACGTAATCTTCCCGTTTTTCCCCTTGACCTCCGTCATGTACAGCCTATGGGCCGCCACACGGATCAGGGCAATGCGCAGGAGGTCATCCACGGACTTGGGGATCTCTCCGAACCGATCCAGCAGCTCATCCTTCATGTCATCCCGCTCCCGTACATTTTCAATTCCGGCGATCCGCTTGTAAATATCCAGTTTCTGCATCTCGTTCATAATGTAGGCAGGAGGAATAAAGGCATCTACATCCAGGTCGATGAGCGTAGTAAAATCCACTGCCGCCTTAACGCCCTTCTGCTCCTGCACCGCCTCGTTGAGCATTTTGCAATACAAATCATAACCCACCGCCTCCATATGCCCATGCTGCTGTACACCCAGCAGATTTCCCGCCCCGCGGATCTCCAGATCCCGCATGGCAATTTTAAAGCCGCTTCCCAGCTCGGTAAACTCCCGGATAGCTTCCAGACGTTTCTCCGCCACCTCCTTGAGCACCTTATCCCGTTTATACATCAGAAAGGCATACGCAGTGCGGTTGGAACGCCCCACCCGTCCCCGCAGCTGGTACAGCTGGGAAAGTCCCATATTATCCGAATCGTGTATAATCATCGTGTTTACATTGGAAATGTCCAGGCCTGTCTCAATGATGGTGGTGGATACCAGCACATCAATCTCACCGGCGATAAACTCATACATGATTTTTTCCAGCTCATTCTCCCGCATTTGCCCGTGGGCATAAGCCACGGCAGCCTCCGGCACAAGGGCGGCAATCCTGGCCGCCACATCGGCAATGTTATTGACCCGGTTATAGACATAGTATACCTGCCCGTTCCTGCCAAGCTCCCGGACGCAGGCCTCCCGTACCAGTTCCTCGTTATATTCACAGACAAAAGTCTGAATCGGCAGCCTGTCCTCCGGCGCTTCCTCCAGCACACTCATATCCCGGATGCCCACCAGACTCATATGGAGGGTTCTGGGAATGGGCGTAGCCGTCAAAGTGAGCACATCCACGTTATCCTTCAGTTTCTTGATTTTCTCCTTATGAGCCACGCCGAAGCGCTGCTCCTCGTCTATGACCAGCAGGCCCAGATCCTTAAATTTCACATCATCGGACAGAATCCGGTGGGTGCCGATACAGATGTCTACCAGCCCCTTTTGTAAATCCGTAATGGTCTTCTTCATCTCTCCCGGCGTACGGAAACGGCTGATCATCTCCACCCTCACGGGAAAATTTTTCATTCTCTGCACAAAGGTGGTATAATGCTGCTGGGCCAGAATAGTAGTGGGCACCAGGTACACCACCTGCTTTCCCTCCTGCACCGCCTTGAACGCTGCCCGCAGTGCTATCTCTGTCTTGCCATAGCCCACGTCCCCGCAGATCAGACGATCCATGATCCTGCCGCTCTCCATATCGGCCTTGGTTTCCGCAATAGCGTTCAGCTGATCCTCCGTCTCTTCAAAGGGAAACATCTCCTCGAACTCCCGCTGCCAGACTGTATCCGGTCCAAACCGAAAGCCTTCACCCGACTGACGCAGAGCATACAGCTTAACCAGATCCTTCGCCACCTCACTGACGGCTCCCCGTACCCTTGTCTTGGTCTTTTCCCATTCTTTGGAACCCAGCTTGTTCAGCTTGGGCTTCCTGGCATCGACGGAAGCGTACTTCTGTATCACATCCAGGCCCGTGGCAAGCACATACAGATTGCCGCCGTCCCGGTATTCTATCTTAATGTAGTCCTTGACCACACCCTCCATCTCTACCTTTTCGATTCCCCGGTAAATACCCAATCCATGGCTCTCATGGACCACGTAATCTCCCACCTTCAGCTCACCCATGTCCTTGAGCTTCTGGCCCTGATAGAGCTTCTTCGCTTTTTTCCTTTTCTTCTCTGCCCCGAAAATATCCGTTTCCGACAGCACCACAAATTTCAGCAGCGGATATTCAAAGCCTCTGCCCACATGACCGTAATAGGTCAGCACTTCCCCGGTCTGGACCTCCCGCAGAGGATCCTCCGTATAGACGGATGCCAGTCCTTCATCCCGCAGATCTTCCGCCAGCCGCCTGGCCCTTGTACGGGAACCGGAAAGCAGCAGGACACGGTATTCCTTTTTCTTAAACTGCTTTAAATCCTTAACCAGTGCTTCAAAACTGTTGTTGTAAGGCGCGAGGCTTCTTGCGGCTATATCCGCCTTCTGCTCCGGCTTGAAATACCCTCCTCTTGAATCCATGGTGGAAACTGTGACAACATTTCCTCCCAGAAGCCTGGCTGCCACCTCCTCACCGCTGTAGAGAATATTCATCTGTCCCGGCAGACAAAGTCCCTTCTGCGCCCTCTGGGACATGCTCTCACGAAATTCCAGCTCCACGGCCTCTGCCTGCTCCCGGAGCCTGACAGGCTCCTCCAGAAAGAAGACGGGATCCGACATACGCGTCAGCATTTCCGGCAGCGTCACGGTATCCTCATAGAAATAGCGGATATATCCCTCAAGATTCACCTTGCTCTTAAACTCCAGAAGCTGTTCCTTCAACTCCCTCACCTGGGAGGCAATCCTCCCCGCCTCCTCCGTCTGAAAAGCGTCCCGGAACAGCTTTTCCTGATTTCGTGCTTCCGCTTCCAACCTTTCCAGGCCTGCCCTGATTCTTGCATCATCCAGTACAAATTCTGACGCCGGAAACACGGAAATGCTCTCCAGCTTTTCGATAGAGCGCTGACTTAAAACATCAAAACTACGAATGGATTCCACTTCATCCCCCCACAGCTCAATGCGGTAAGGATTCTCCTCCGTCAGGTCAAAAATATCTATAATGCCCCCGCGGATGGAAAACTGCCCCGGATTTTCCACCTGATAGCTTTTTTCATACCCGAAGGCCACCAGCTTTTCCGCAAGGCTCTTCTCCTGCAGCGTGCCGCCTCTTTCAATACCGATTACGTCCGACTCCCTGTCCCACAGGGCAAGGGGCGTCATCAAAGCCGCGTATGTGGTAACGATGGTCAAAGGCTTATTCTCCATCAGACGGCGCATGGTCCTCACACGCTCCTTCACCAGCTGATTGCCGTGAATATCCGCCTGAAAAAAAATCAGATCCTTTGCAGGATACAGCATGACATTTCTGTCATAAAATTTGTACTCTTCAAATATCTCTCTGGCTTTTAAGTCACTGTAAGTAACGATGGCTTTCATCCTGACACCATCGCCCAATCCGTATATCATGTGCAGCTTCTGAGAATCCACACATCCTGTAAGCGCCACCGGACCTTTCCCTTTCCGCAAAGCCTCCTTCAGGCTGTCATATTCCGCCAGCTCCCGAAGAGGCGAAAGTAATGCATGCATCTTTATACCCCCTGCCCGCCTTCGGCAGGCGCTGTTTTTCTGTTAAATTCATTCATGGCCGCGTCTGCGCCCCGGGAAAGGATCATCCGCACCCCGTCAGCCGCCCTGCACACGGATTCGTCCATCTTCTTTCGCTCTTCCGCAGAGAATTGCCCCAGCACATAGTCCACCAGATCCCACTCCCGGGGCTTCTCTCCCACGCCCACCCGAATTCTCACAAAAGCATCATGACCCAGATGCGCTATAATATTCTTCAGCCCGTTATGGCCTCCGGCGCTGCCCTTCTTACGAATGCGCAGCTGCCCCACGTCCAGACATATATCATCGGAAATGACAATCAGCTCCAGCCTTTCGTCCACCTTATAGTAATCCACCAGCTCCCTGATACTTTCCCCGCTGAGATTCATAAAGGTAAGAGGCTTCGCCAGAATACATTTCTGCCCCTCTATGATGCCCTTGCCGATTGCAGCCTTGTGCTTCATCTCCAGCACGGAAATATTTTCCTGCCCGGCAAGCCGGTCTATAACCTCGAATCCGATATTATGCCTGGTATTTGTATACTCCTTCGCAAAGTTCCCTAATCCTACAATAATATACATATTCATTTCCTTTCTCATTCATAATAGCGGATTCGATTTTAAGATGCAATAAAAAAACGCCGCGGGCGGCGTTTTTTTATGATGAATTATTTCAGCCTGAATTTCGCAGTGATGGCCTCCAGCGCCTTCACCGACTGCTTGCTTTCGTTCAGCCTTTCATATCCCTCCATGGTACTCTCCACCACCTTGGCAGATTTCTCAGCAATCTCATTGACACCCTGCGTGGATTGATTCATCGTCGAATTTATATCCTCCACGGATGTCACGATATTGGCAATATGGCTGTCCAGCTCTTCAATGGCATTTTTAATCCGGTCCATTAAGCTCATAAAAGCGGTTGCGTCTTCATGATACTGTTCTCCCGAATTCTTAAAGATGCCGTAATCGGAAATAACCTTTGTCTCCAGGAATTGAATCATCGTATTCATACATTCCGTCATACTATCGACGGCTATGTTTACCGCTCCCACAATCTCATTAATATCATCCACCGCCTTGGAGGTCTGGGTTGCAAGAGAACCTATCTCCGTCGCCACTACCGCGAAGCCCCGTCCTGCCTCGCCTGCCCTGGCTGCCTCAATGTTTGCATTGAGAGCAAGCAGACTGGTCTGGCTGGAAATACTCTTGATAGCGTCTGTCAGCTCATTGATTTTTTGCGTGGCCCTGGACTGTTCAATGGCCTGATCGGATTTCTCCTTGATCTCTTTAAACACGTAAGCTGCCTGGTTGCTGGAATTTTCGGACGTCTTCCTGATCTCCTCCGCCCTGCCGAGGATCTGGCCGGATTTTTCCCTTCCGTCCTCGGTCAATTCATAAATGCTCTCTGCATTTTGTTTCACACTCTCCACATTATCCGCAATTTGCTCCGTATTCCTTGCCGCCAGTTCAATACCCGCCGCCATTTCCTGTGTTGCCGCGGAATTATCCTGGGAACGGGCGTTGTTATCTGACATGATACGGTCCAGATTATCCACACTGGACTGGATCGTTTCTTCCGCGTTGTTGATCTCCCCCACCATTTCCCGCAGCGCCTGCCTCATATCGTGCACCCTGGCGGCCATCTGCCCGATTTCGTCTTTATACCGCCGCAGCATCTTACCGTTTTCGGTAGGTGTAAAGTCAAACCGGGCTGTCTTGTCAATTACCTGTGTAAGTGCCGTGATGGGCTTCACGATCAATATACTGATAACCAAACCTACGATCACAGAAAATGCAATCGCAATCATGCCGCCCGTACTTGCCTTTACAAACAGTGTATTCGTTGTGGCGCGGACCTCCTTATCCGGAGCTGTCAGCACAAATTTCATCTGATTATTCAGCGTTGTATATACGAGCCACTTCCTGGTATTGTTATATTTATACTCCAGCAGGGTGCTTTCTCCCTACCCTGACGCGAGCTGCGCGGCAATTTCCGGCATTGTTCCGCCCAGGTCTGCTATATTCTGGCCCAGTTCCAGATTCCTGTGGTGCATGATGATCCCGTCCGCATCCGTCAGGAACGCATAGCCCGTGTCATAAATGCTGACTGCGTCCACCATCTTCGTAACCTGGTTGAAATCAATATCCATGCCGATGATACCGATGGACGTGCCGTCTTCCGCATAAATAGGCACCACATAAGAAATCATATATACATTTACATTTTCATTCAGATATGGAGACATCCAAAGCGGCGCCTTATTCTCCACCGGCAGGTAATACCACCCCACATGAGCATAATCCGTGGGCTCAAACATGGAAAAGTCTGTAGGCTCCACCGTATAAAAGTCCTCGCTCAGGGAATTGCGCATCAGAAAATAACCCGAGGTGGGATTGGAATAATCAGGATTATAACGGATGTATGCCGTAATTGCGCCATCGGTATGTATCGCAAAGTCTTCTATAATTGCCTGTACCTGCTCCGTAAATTCATCGGCATAGTCCTTATCCCTGAAAAATTTGTCCGTGTCAAGCTCACTTACGACATAATCGCTCAGGGTATCCACGGACTGCTCTATGCAGGCAATCCATCCGTTTAACTCTGTGGTCCTGTTCTGGGCTTCCGTTTTCATATTCTGCTCAGCATAGTCTTCTGTTGCCTGTTTGGTGACACTGATGGACGTCACTTCCGTAATGCCCGATGCTAAAAATGTACATAGCAAAATGCAGAGCGTAAGCTTAAGTTTAATCGACTTCATATCTGTTCCTCCAAACCTTTTTCCATTTGTTTCCTGAATATAAATTGCCTTGCACAGACCGACTGCCGCAGCTTCTTAGGCTGCGGCAGTTTGGGAATCCTTTGTCTCGCCGGCTTGTCATCCATACATGCGCTGTCAGCTCAATCCGTCATCCTCCTCCGCTTCCAGTATTGCCCTTCCGTAATGCTCCAGAACAATTTTCTGAATGCAGTCTCTGGTAGCCGAATTGATCGGATGAGCAATATCTCTGTACTCTCCGTCAGCCGCCTTCTTGCTTGGCATTGCGATGAACAGCCCCTTATCCCCCTCTATAACCTTGATGTCATGTACCACAAACTCGTTGTCCAGGGTGATGGATACAATGGCTTTCATCTTTCCTTCCTTCGTGACTTTTCTCACGCGAACGTCCGTAATCTGCATATGTATACCTCCCTTTATTTAGTTTGCCAAAATCACATCGTATATCTTTCGTTTTTTTCCACTACGATCCTGATCTTGCCGCTTTCTCCCACAAAACGGGAATTAACGCAAATCGTGCCGCGGCTCTCTACAATACAGTTATCTATATAGCTGTTGTCGCCGATATACACGTTGTTCAGTATAATGGAATTCCTGATAACGCAATTGTTTCCGATGTAACTGTTTTTAAAAATAACGGAATTCTCCACTTCTCCGTTGATGATGCAGCCGCTGGATACCAGGCTGTTTCGCACCCTGGATCCCACGTTATACTTTGCAGGCGGCAGATCGTCTACTTTGGAATAAATATCAGGATACTCGTTAAAGAAATATTTTCTGATCTCCGGCTTCAGGAAATCCATATTCGTCTGAAAATAGTCCTCAACGGAAGCAATATTCCTCCAATAGTCCCTGATCTTGTATCCGAATATCCGCTTCAGGCCCCTGTAACGGATCAGAACATCCCTGACAAAGTCGTATCGATCCTCCTCCGCGCATTTCTCAATCATCTCAATCAACTGACGACGGCGCAGCACATAAATTCCGCAGGAAACAGTATTCGTTTTCGCCTGAAGCGGCTTCTCCTCATACTCCTCCACCCGGTAATCTTCGTTCATGCGGATGGTGCCAAACCTCTCTACTTCGGTTCCCGGCTCCATCTCCCGGCAGACTATGGTAATATCCGCCTTCTTTTCAATATGATATTCCAGCAGCCTGTTGAAATCCATCTTGTAGACGCAGTCCCCTGACGCAACCACCACATAGGGCTCATGGCTGTTTTTCAGAAAGGACAGATTCTGATAGATCGCATCTGCCGTTCCTCTGTACCAGTTGCTGTTATCCGACGTCACCGTAGGCGTCAGCACATACAGCCCTCCCTGCTTGCGTCCGAAGTCCCACCACTTTGAGGAGCTTAAATGCTCATTCAGGCTTCTCGCATTATACTGGGTCAGCACAGCCACCTTCTGTATATGGGAGTTAGTCATATTGCTCAAAGTAAAATCAATACTGCGGTAGCTGCCCGCCACAGGCATGGCACAGACCGCCCTTTTCTGGGACAGCTCACGCATTCTGTGGTTGTTACCGCCTGCTAATACAATTCCGATCGCTCTCACTGTTATTCACCTGCCTTAATCAATGTTTTCCCGCTTGCAAGATAGAAATTCTCATAGTCGTCGACCGCCGTCACGCCAAAGACCACAGAGTTCTTTCCCACGGAAACACCGTCCGGAATCACACTTTTCTCTCCGATGGTCACAAGACCGCTGTTATAAATGTGAGGCGCCGTTTCATTTTCCCTCTCTTCCCCGACGCCAAGCTTTACATTATTCCCGATACGCACCTCCTCTGCCACAATTGCTTTTTCAATCTGACACCCGGCGCCGATTTGCGCCTGGTTCATAATAATGGAATCCCTGATCACCGTACCCGCACCGATGGTAACGTTACAGCCGATCACGGAACTGTACACCTGTCCGTATATACTCGATCCTTCCCCGATAATGCTGCGCTCCACCACGCTGTCGCTTGACAGAAATTGGGGCGGCAGGCTCTCGCTCTTGGTATAAATCTTCCAATATTCCTCATACAGGTTAAACTCCGGAACAATGTCAATCAGCTCCATATTAGCCTGCCAGTAGGAACTCAATGTACCCACATCCTTCCAGTACCCCGTATATTCATAGGTGTACAGCGGCGCCCCCTGCTGGTGGCAGTAGGGAATGATGTGCTTGCCGAAATCCAGCGCAGGCTGTTCTGCCATCGCTAAAAGAGCCTCCTTCAGCGTCTTCCAGTTAAAGATATAAATCCCCATGCTGGCCAGATTGCTTCTGGGATGCGCCGGCTTCTCCTCAAATTCGGTGATCCGCTTATTTTCATCGGTAATCATGATACCGAACCGGCTGGCTTCCTCAATCGGCACCGGCATAACGGCAATAGTGACCTCCGCATGATTCGCCTTGTGAAAATCCAGCATAATCTCATAATCCATTTTGTAGATATGGTCTCCCGAAAGGATCAGCACATAATCCGGATTATGACTTTCCATATACTCCATATTCTGGTAAATCGCATTGGCCGTACCGGTATACCACTCGCTGTTCGTGCTCTTCTCATAGGGGGGAAGCACAGAAACGCCCCCGATGTTGCGGTCCAGATCCCAGGGAATACCGATCCCGATATGAGAGTTCAGCTTTAAAGGCCGATACTGCGTCAGAACGCCCACCGTATCCACTCCGGAATTGATACAGTTGGAGAGAGGGAAATCAATAATACGGTATTTCCCTCCAAACGCCACCGCCGGCTTTGCCATCTTGGAGGTCAATACCCCCAGCCGGCTGCCCTGCCCGCCTGCCAGCAACATGGCAATCATTTCTTTTTTAATCATGTCATCACCTCTATCCAGCCCTCCGCAGAAGATTCCGTACGGCAAATGGCCATAAATAAATTGCATGGGACTTTTGAACTATCACCTAGTAATGATTATAACATACCCTAAAGTGAAAGTGAATATTATTTACCAAAAAATATTCACCTCATTTATATTTTCTGTTAAAATTTCACATACTTTTTAAACAATTTCTGTTTGTTTTTTATGTGGTTTATGCTTATAATATAATGTAACAACCAATAAGGAAGTGTAACCTATGTATGAAATAAATTTTAACGCCCCCTGCCGCGTCTATTTTGTAGGCATCGGCGGCATCAGTATGAGCGGACTTGCAGAGCTGCTCTTTCGGGAGGGCTTTACCGTATCCGGTTCGGACCGGAACTCCTCCGACCTTACCAGAGCCCTGGAGGCTAAGGGAATCGTCGTTAAATACGGTGAGAGCGCCTCACATATTACATCAGATATAGACTGTGCCATATTGACCAGCGCCGTCAGGGATGACAATCTGGAATTTCAGGCTATCCGGGAAAGGGGAATCCCCTGGCTTTCCAGGGCCCAGCTTTTGGGACAGCTGATGAAAAATTACAAAACTTCCATTGCCGTCAGCGGGACCCATGGGAAGACCACCACCACCTCTATGGTAAGCGAGATCCTTCTCCATGCAAATATCGATCCCACCCTGTCCATCGGCGGCATATTAAAGACCATCGGCGGAAATATCCGCATAGGCGCAGGCGATTGCTTTGTCGCCGAAGCCTGTGAATACACCAACAGCTTTTTAAGCCTTTTTCCCACCATTGGCATCATCCTCAATATAGAAGAAGACCATCTGGACTTTTTCAGGGATCTTGCCGACATCCGCAGTTCCTTTCGGAAATTTGCAGAGTTAATTCCGGCGGAGGGCTGTCTGGTTATCAATGCTGACATACCGGATTACCGGGAGCTTACAGAGGGGCTGCCCTGCCGGATCGTTACCTATTCCATGGGCGAAAATCCGGCTGACTATTATCCGGATCAGATTGCCTGGGACAGTTTCGGCCATCCTTCCTTTGTCCTCCACAGCCCAGATGCCGGGATACGGAATGTCCGCCTGCAGGTTCCCGGGCTTCATAACATCAGCAATGCCCTGGCTGCCATCGCCCTCTCGGACCTTCTCTCCATCGATAAGGCGACGTCCTGTGAAGCCCTGGCTGCTTTCGCCGGAACGGCCAGACGCTTCGAGTACAAGGGTTCCGTAGGCGGCGTTACTATAATAGATGATTATGCGCATCACCCCACGGAAATTACCGCAACCTTGTCCGCGGCCGAGAAATATCCCCATAAAACTTTGTGGTGTGTCTTTCAGCCCCACACCTATTCCCGGACGAAAGACCTGTTAAAGGATTTTGCCAAAGCTCTTACCCTGGCAGATAAGGTCGTCCTTGCGGATATTTTTGCCTCCCGGGAGCCTGCCAGCTTAGGGGTCAGCTTAGGAATCAGCTCAGAGGTCCTTCGTGACGAGATCAAAGCGCTTGGAACGGAATGCTACTATTTTCCGTCTTTCGATGAGATTGAAACTTTTCTTTTAGAAAATTGCATAAAAGGTGACATGTTGATAACTATGGGTGCCGGCGATGTTCTGAAAATCGGCGAAAATCTTCTGGGATCCTAGTTGTCCACATTATCCACAGCACGGAGCTTGATAAGATGGGCTCCAGTCTGTGGATATTTCACAGCCGGATTGTGCATAATATTTTAGCGTTTTTCCCGCCGCTGCTTTTTGCAGGGGAAATTATCCACATTATCCACATTTAATCGAAAATCTGACCGCCACAAGCTTTCGGGAATTTGACTATTTCTTTTTCAAAAGGCTTATGCTATACTTGCTCTACTGCACGAGATATATCCGGCTCATTGCCTGCCGGATATTCTTTTTACGGTTCACACTTCGTTGCGGAAACAGCCAGGATGTGAATACCGCCGCCTGCAGAAATGAAAAAGAGGGAAGTGTATCGGATGTCCTGTTTAACGCTTTATAAAGATAATAATGTGGATTTTACCGCTGTATCCAATCTCTTTATTGATGAATATATGAAGGATGCCAACGATGCGCAGCTGAAAGTCTACCTTTATCTGCTCCGCATGATGAATGCACATCTGGCTACCAGTGTGTCTGATATTGCGGACAAGTTTAACCACACGGAAAAGGATGTGGTGCGTGCGTTAAAATACTGGGAAAAGAACGGTCTGCTCACCCTCGATTTCGACAAGGGCAGGAATCTGGTGGGAATCCACATCCGTGACCTGCATGCAGGGGAGCAGCCGGAAAGCAGCCGGGGTCCTGCCCCGTCCTCTTTTGTTCCCATGCCCGCGGCCCAGTCTGCGGCAGAACCGCCTGTTCCTGAAAGAACGGACAGTGCCGGGGAGAATGCTGCCGTCCCGGAAAAGCCTGCATACTCTGCCGATCAGCTTCGGGAATTTAAGAACCGCCAGAACACCTCTCAGCTATTGTTTATAGCGGAATCTTACATAGGCAAGCCCCTGACTCCTTCGGAGATGAAGACCATTCTGTATTTTACCGATGTCCTTCATTTTTCCGATGATCTGATTGATTATCTGCTGCAATACTGTGTGGACCGGGGCAAAAAGGATTTCAAGTACATAGAAAAGGTAGCGCTGAGCTGGGCGGAACAGGGCATCACTACTCCCAGGCAGGCGCAGAAGGCTTCTTCCCGCTATGACAAGAACGTTTATGCCATCATGAATGAGCTGGGAAAGAACAACGCTCCCACTCCAAAAGAGGCCGAATACATTATGCGCTGGATCCGGGAATACGGTTTTTCCAACGATATTATCTTTGAAGCCTGTGAGCGTACGGTCATGGCGACCGATAAAAACCGTTTTGAATACGCCGAACGTATCCTGCGCAACTGGCACGATCAGAACGTACAGCATAAGTCGGATATTTGCAGGATAGACGAGCTCTATCAGCAGCGCAAGCGGAATAATGCTTCCACGGCTCCGGCCAGGCAATATGCCAACCGTTTCAGCCAGTTTACCCAGAACGCCTATGATTTTGACGCTCTGGAGCAGGAACTGTTAAGCAATTAAGGAGGATCGCCGTGGCACTTACCAACTCCCAATACCAGTCGATCATCGAGGACTACGACCGTATCAGAGACAACAACCGCTATCTCCTGGAGACCAGGCGGGAGGATGTCTATCAGGCGCTGCCCGAATATCATGAGCTGGAAGATTCCGTAAGCTCCCTGTCTGTGTCCGCCGCCAAGTCAATGCTGGAGGGAGACGAGGATGCCTGCGGCAGGCTTCGCAAATCACTTTCCGAAATCAGATGCCGTCAAAGACAGCTTCTCACGGCAGCCGGTTTCCCCGAGGATTATCTGGATCCCGTCTTTCACTGTCCTCTTTGTCAGGATACCGGCTATACCGTCTCCAGGGATGGGCGGAAAAGTAAATGCTCTTGTTTCCGTCAGCGCGAGATTTCTGTTTTATACTCTCAGTCCCATATCCAGGAAACGGTATCCCGGGAAAACTTTTCCACACTGTCCACGGAATACTATCAGGGTGAGGATCTGCGCCATTTTGAATCGGCTGTAGATCTGTGTCAGAAATTCGTAAAAAACTTTAATAGGGACTACCGCAATATCCTTTTTTATGGTACAGTAGGAACTGGTAAAAGCTTTTTGTCCGGATGTATCGCCAAGGAACTGATGGACATGGGGTGTTCCGTTATCTATTTCAGCGCTTCGGGACTTTTTGACCTGCTTGCGCGCTATTCTTTTAACCATAAGGAAAAAACGGCACTACAGGATCTCTGCGAGGACATTTACGGTTGTGACCTGCTGATCATCGATGACCTCGGCACGGAGATTACCAACACTTTTACCGCATCCCAGCTGTTCTCGTGCCTGAATGAGCGCAGCCTTCGCAAAAAGCCGGTTATTATTTCCACCAACTTAAGCCTGGAGGAGATTCGTGATCGATATTCGGATCGAATTTTTTCCAGAGTAACCAGCTCCTTTGCCCTTTGCAAGCTGACCGGTCCGGATATTCGCATTTACAGGAAAAGGGCTCGAAACATGTCCACGACAACCAGATAATGAAAGGCGACGGTATACTTCATGGGAAATCGGGAAGAAAAGAGAAACCTGGAAACGATTCCTGTCGGTTCTTTGGGAATCATAGCACTGGAAGGATGTAAACCCCTGGGGGAAAAAGTAGACAAATACCTTGTCAAATGGCGAGCGGAAAGGGAGAGCGAGCACAAGGAATCCCTTGCCTTCTCCGGCTATCAGCGGGACTCTTATCTGCTGAAAGCTCAGGTGCCGCGTTTCGGCTCCGGCGAGGCCAAGGGGATGATTCTGGAATCCGTCCGCGGAGACGACATCTACCTGCTGGTGGATGTATGCAACTATTCACTGACCTATTCCCTGTGCGGCCATGAGAATCGCATGTCCCCGGATGACCACTATCAGGATCTGAAGCGTATTATTGCCGCCATAGGCGGCAAAGCCCGGCGTATTACGGTGATTATGCCCTTCTTGTATGAAAGCAGACAGCACAAAAGAACTGCCCGGGAGTCTCTCGACTGTGCCCTGGCCCTTCAGGAGCTGGTGCAGATGGGGGTTGACAACATCATCACCTTTGACGCCCATGATCCCAGGGTGCAGAATGCCATTCCCCTCCATGGATTTGAGACGGTACAGGCCGCATACCAGTTTATCAAGGGTCTGCTTTGCAATGTAAAGGACCTGAAGATCGATTCTGACCATATGATGGTGATAAGCCCGGACGAAGGCGGCATGAGGCGTGCTATATATATCGCTAACGTGTTGGGCCTGGATATGGGTATGTTCTATAAACGACGCGATTACACACAGATCATTGACGGCCGCAATCCCATTGTGGCCCATGAATTCCTCGGCACCAGCGTGGAAAACAAGGATATGATCATCATTGACGACATGATCTCCTCCGGGGAAAGCGTTCTGGAGGTTGCTGCTGCCCTGAAGGCAAGAAAAGCCAGAAGGATTTTTGTCTTTTCCACCTTCGGTCTGTTTACGGGCGGCCTGGATAAGTTTGACAGGGCATTTGAGGCCGGCATTATCGACAAAGTGCTGACCACGAACCTGATCTACCAGACCCCGGAGCTGCTGCAGCGGACATGGTATATCAGCTGTGATCTGAGTAAGTACATAGCGTACATCATTGATACCTTAAACCACGATTCTTCCATCAGCGATCTGCTGAACCCCAACGAAAGGATTCAGAGTATTGTATCAAGATACAAAACCGGCGATCTGCAATAATATGAAAACAATCCAACAGACATACTCTCTGTTGGATTTGTTATAAATTCATTCGTGAGTTCGAGACCTTCCTCACGTAAAACAAAACTAAAGGAGAAAAAACATGCAAAACAAAAAAGTACTGTATCTCGTCCAGGCGGCAGTCATTGCCGCAATCTATGTGGTTCTGACCTATTTTATCAGCGCCTTTAACCTGGCCTCCGGCGCAATTCAGGTCCGTATTTCCGAAGCCCTCTGTGTCCTGCCCTTTTTTACACCGGCTGCCATTCCCGGTCTTTTTCTGGGCTGCCTGCTCAGCAATCTTCTGACCGGATGTATTATCTGGGATGTGGTATTCGGCAGTCTTGCCACTCTCCTGGGCGCCCTGGGAACAGGACTTCTGACCGGACGCTCCGCAAAGCCTTCCGGCAGCGGAGAAAAAGCCGGCCCGCCCGCCTGGCTGGCTCCCCTGCCTCCCATAATCGCGAACACACTGATTGTCCCCTTTGTACTGCGCTATGCCTATCAGCTCCCCGGTTCCGTCCCGTATTTCATGCTGACCGTGGGCATCGGTGAAGTCATTTCCTGTGGTGTTCTGGGCCTCATTCTGCTGAAGGTGCTGAGCAGATATAAGAAATATCTCTTTTAACTACCTGCTCCTCCTGATGTAGGTGATAAAGCAGTTCCCGTTCTCGGCGAACCATTCGGTGGAGTCGTTCATCCCCTTTTTATATAACGTTCCGGTGGACGGCTCCATGATCACCACATTGTATTCGTTAAAGCCCGTGACCAGCACGGCTTCCCCGTTTTCCAGCAGGGCCAGCACGGGGATGTCCCTGTTGACATAATACAGCATGGCATCAAGGCTGCAGCCCGTCATATTGAGAATCTTTGCATCCTCCAGGTTGTCCTGCAGCACCTCCAGCACTGTCTGCCCCTGGGCAAGCAGATACTCGGAATTGCGCACAAGTCCTTCAAACCTGAATATGGTATCCAGACATACCGCCAGGCTGTCCTTCTCTTCCGTGACGGATGCTTCTTTGATCGCCATAATCTGATTTCTGGCCACCCGGTTACCCTTCAGCCAGATACATTCACCGTATCCGTTTACTACCACCCCGGGCAGATGATATGCCCGGTTCACCGCACCTGCCGGAGACAGGAAGATGCCGTCTATGCCGTAGGGCCCATACACATAATATCTCTCCGGCTCCTGCTCATGGCCAAGAGAAAGACTCCTTCCTCCCTCATATACCACTTCCTTCGGTGTCAGGATCTTTATTCCTTTGGCATCAATACTTTTTCTGACCTGTATCTGGATATATCGCTCATAAATATCAATATCCGCCGCTACCACCACGTTTTTACCCGGAACGGCCTCTGCATTATTCATGATATGATCCCTGTCCACCGGCCTGTACTCTCCGTCTTCCGATCTTTCCAGGCGTTCCAGAACGATCTGATTGTCCTCCACCATACAGTCCGTAATATAAATATCGGGCTGTCTGTACTCCTTTAACAGCTCCCCCTCCGAATTGCAGATACAGATCTTGTACATCGGAAAGAAAATATGCCCGGAATTCTCCCACTCAATATCTGTCTTTCTGGCCACCCCGTATATGATGTCCTCTCCCATAAAGCCTAACGGCATAATGGCTTCACTTCCTGCAACCTTGACTGTATTCTGTGCATCCAGGCTGAGATTACGGATATTGAGGATTGAACTGTAATGCCCGTCCCCTCCCTCCGGCCATATGGCTATCTTATGGTCCTCGGACACCCAAAGGCTCTCATCCTGCACAATATCGATCAGCGTCGTATAGCTCCGATTCATGATGTCAATTTGATATACAGTATGATCCAGGCTCAGGTACAGCCGGCCATCGCGATTCATATAGAGAAGCTGCTCCATCTCTGCCTCCAGCACCGCATAGGTTCTGTCGGAGGGAATATAGATCAGCTCCTCCACAGTATTCAGACTGCTGTTATAGGTATAGATCTGAATGCCGACTTCCCCCTCGTGTCTGCCCCTGTTCATATACCCGTAGACCGCAAACTGCGCATTCCCACCCTCGTCCACATCCAGAATCTTTATGGAATGCTGGTCGTAAATGGTTCTTTGATCCGCGTTTTCACTGTCATAAAAGCCGAAAATAACCGTAAGCTTATTGTTATTGACATCATAACCAAACAAGCGGTTTGCCGTTTCAAATAATACGATATTCCCGTCCCTGCTCTCCTTCATAACCACATCCGAATCGGCAATCCCCAGAAGGATCTTGTCATTGCCGTACATATCCTCCGGATCCGGTATCTGGGTCATTGTACGCTCATAGCTTAAGAGGTACATTCTGTCCGGAGAGTATCTGATCCTGAAATACTCCTCCACCAGGTAATAGGTCTTTGTCCCGTCGGATAAGGTGCTGACCACATAATCCCCCACAAAAGAAGCGGTCTGGCCTGTGATTTCCTTCAGCCGAAATACCGGCTCCAGAACTTCTCTGGCATTCAGGTCTCCCCAGGTGATCTGCCGGAAACTGCTGTGGATGTTTACCTTGTGGAAGCTGCTGTTATCCTCCAGTTTGGCATCTGTCTCCAAATATCTTGTAAGCTCTCTGGCGGCCTCACGGTCATAAAGCCTTCTGTGAAAGTCCATCACATACGCCAGCTTCTCCGTTTCGTGCAGACTGTCGCTCCAGATCACCCTGGTATAATAATAGACCTGCCTGCCGCCCTCCAGCTTCAATATTATGACAAGCGAATACTCCTCATCGCTCTCGATCAGATCCTTCAGTGCCAGGGTTCCGCTGATCTGATCCATCTTTACCGTATAATCCGTCAGCGTTCTGTTTTCTATCAGCCGGGAACCGTCAATGCTTCTGACCTCTGCCGAGATCTCCTCTATCCGTTCTCCGTAGGTGTCAATAACAAATCCGGTATCCCGATTCGTTCCCAGAACAGTCACCGCATCCCGTTGAAAAGCCACGTCCATGGCATGGGCATATCCGTGAAGCTGATTGTAGGCCACGCCTTCCATCTCCATAGTAACCAGCGGAAAGCTGGCCCGGGACATCTCCACCGTCAGATTATCGTGTCCTTTATTCATAATCCTGCTTGCGACAATCAAAGTCAAAACGAACACAACAGTGAAGACAGCCGCTTTCATAATGCCCTTCCGCATAGTAACTCCTAATCCTACACGCCCTGCAGCGCGCTTTCCTATAAGGTGAAAAAACGCCTGCCGCCATGGCGGCGCTTGTATATTTCGTTAAACAACAGTACCTGTATCATGTCCTCCGAAGGAGGATTCTCCTCCTCATTCTTGAGCACCGTATATATGGAGCCCGCCAGTGCCCTGAGACTGCAGCTGTCGGGATACTCGTCGTAAATCATGCTCCCCTCGTAATCCGCTTTGTCCAACACCTCTGCAACTCTGTGCTGGCAGCGCTTTACTTCTGCGGGATACATCTGCTGCAGATATTCCAGATCTTTCAGCAGCATTGCTTCCTGACCCGGCGCAAAATACCCCGGATACGTCATATAAAAAGGAAGGGGCCCATTCCAGCCCCTTACCTTTTGTTCCGGCATCGGCTGTAACAGTTTAGAGTAAAATTCCATATGCTTTCCTCGAAAAAAACCTTTTTTACAGCATATGCACATTCACGTCCAATCGTTACTGTCCGAACCCACTATCTCAATACCTGTATACGCGCCACCGCTCTCTGAAGCGCAGTCTCGGCTCTGGCCATGTCGGTCTCGGCGGTCTTGCTCCTTAGCCGTTCCTCCGCCCGCTCTCTGGCAGCCTGTGCGCGTTCCACGTCGATCTCCTCCGGCCACTCGATAATCTCGGCCAGAATCGTCACACGATCCGGAAGTATCTCGGCAAATCCCGCATGCAGCGCCGCTGTCTTGTCTCCCTCCGACTCTGTGATGTCCAGGATTCCCGGTTTCACAATCACCGTCATGGGAACATGACCCGGCAGCACGCCGATCTCTCCCTCTGTTGTGTTAAATTCCACCATCTCCACCTGATTCTCATAGAACAATCTGTCAGGTGTGATGATACGTAGAAGAAAGCTGTTTTTGTCTGCCATTTTCAGCTACCTCCCGTTACTTGGAGACTTTTGCAGTCACATCGTCAATACTTCCCACATTCAGGAAATAGCTCTCGGGAATATCGTCATGCTTGCCTTCCAATATCTCCCTGAAACCGCGGATCGTCTCACTGATCGGCACATACTTGCCTTCCAGTCCGGTAAACTGTCCCGCCACGAAGAAGGGCTGGGACAGGAATCTCTGTACCTTACGGGCACGGGATACTACCAGTTTATCCTCCTCGGACAGCTCATCCATACCAAGGATGGCGATGATGTCCTGCAATTCCTTATACCTCTGCAGGATTTCCTGCACACCTCTGGCAGTTCTGTAATGCTCCTCTCCCACAATTCTGGGATCCAGAATGCGGGAAGTAGACTCCAGCGGATCCACCGCAGGATAAATACCCAGCTCAACGATAGAACGGGACAACACGGTGGTTGCGTCCAGATGGGCAAAGGTTGTAGCCGGTGCCGGGTCGGTCAGGTCGTCCGCAGGGACATAGACCGCCTGCACGGATGTAATGGATCCGTTTCTCGTGGAAGTGATACGCTCCTGAAGGGCACCCATCTCTGTCTGCAGGGTAGGCTGGTAACCCACCGCAGAAGGCATACGTCCCAGCAGCGCGGACACCTCACTGCCTGCCTGGGTAAATCGGAAAATATTGTCGATAAAGAGCAGCACATCTTTTCCGCCCTTGTCACGGAAATACTCCGCCATCGTCAGACCTGTAAGACCCACACGCATTCTTGCCCCGGGGGGCTCATTCATCTGTCCGAACACCATGGTGGTCTTCTCTATAACGCCTGACTCCGTCATCTCGTGATAAAGATCGTTTCCCTCACGAGTACGCTCACCCACGCCGGTAAATACGGAATAGCCGCCATGCTCCGTAGCGATATTTCTGATCAACTCCTGAATCAATACCGTCTTTCCCACACCTGCGCCGCCGAACAGTCCGATCTTTCCGCCCTTCTGATAGGGACAGAGCAAATCGACCACCTTAATACCTGTCTCCAACAGCTCCGTCTCGGTTGACTGCTCCTCAAATTTGGGTGCAGGTCTGTGAATCGGCTCATAACTCACCCCCTCGGGTGCAGGCTTGTTGTCTATAGGCTGTCCCAATACGTTGAAAATACGTCCCAGCGTATTTTCGCCCACCGGAACGGAAATGGGAGCGCCCGTTGCAATCGCATCCATCCCTCTTACCAGTCCGTCGGTACTGCCCATGGCAATACATCTGACCGTGTCGTCACCCAGATGCTGGGATACTTCCACGACCAACTCACCGCCGTCCCTGGTAGGAATACGAATTGCTTCGTTGATCTCGGGAAGATTGCCCTGGTCAAAGCGGATGTCAAGGACAGCACCCACGACCTGAGTAACCTTGCCTTTGTTTTCTCCTGCCATTTTAATTCTCCTTTTCTGCCGGACTTATCCTATTGCCTCCGCACCGGCGATAATTTCTGTCAGTTCCTGTGTAATAGAGCCCTGACGAGCCCTGTTATACTTCAGCGTCAAATCGCTTATCATTTCCTCCGCATTGCTGGTAGCGTTATCCATTGCCTGCATTCGTGCGCCGTTCTCACTGGCTACAGCCTCCATCAGCGCGCCGTAAATCAGGCTGGTTACATACTTGGGGATAATCATATCAAGAGCTTCCACATCCTCCGGCTCAAAATTCATGATAGCGGAAGGTCCGCTCTCCTTTTTGCCGGACTCCGGGGAAACCTCCACAGGCAACAGCTTCAGCAGAGTAGGCACGTGGCTCACGGTATTTTTGAAGGCGGTATATGCCAGATGGATCTCTCCGATCTCGCCGTTTGCAAAAGCCTTCAGAAGCTCCTCGGCAATGTGCATTGCATCCCTGTAAACAGGGCTTTCCACAATGTCGCTGTTGCACTCCTTCACCTCATACCCATGCCGCAAAAAGGTCTCACGTCCCTTGGTCCCCAGCGCATATACCACCACGTCGTCCTTTTTCCACTCCGGATGCCTGGTGACCAGCTTCTCCACATTGGAGTTATAGCCTCCCGCCAGACCTCTGTTGCCGGTGATCACGATAACAGCCTTTTTCTGAGAATTCCCGGACGCCAGGTACCTGTGTTCCACATGTCCCACACGCTCCAGAATACTGTTTACCGTTTCATACATACAGGTAAAGTATTCCTTGGAACGCTCCGCGTTTGCTCTGGCACGCTGCAGCTTTACGGTAGACACCAGCTTCATCGCCTTTGTGATCTGCTGAGTGCCCTGAATACTGCTCTTTCGGTGCTTAATATCACGCATTGATGCCATATTCTATATCTCCTTCACTCATTTGCCGGCTGCCGCAAACCCTTTAATAAACTCTGTAAGTGCCTTTTTCAGCACTTCCTCCGTAGCATCGGAAATCACCTTTTCAGCAGCAATATTCGCAGGAACCTCCGGGTACTTAGTATCCAGATACTCAAAAAACTCCGTCTCAAACCTGGTAACATCTTCCACGGGAACGTCCAGCAGATACTTGTTGGTAACCGCATAAATAATGATAACCTGATACTGGACAGGCATGGGTCTGTACTGAGGCTGTTTCAAGACTTCCCTGATTCTCTCACCCTGCGCCAGCTTCTCCTTTGTATCGTTGTCCAGCTCGGAACCAAACTGTGCAAAGGATGCAAGCTCTCTGTACTGCGCAAGCTCTGTACGGATAGGCGCCGCAATCTTCTTCATC
>CANPOY010000017.1 GCA_947575805.1 uncultured Lachnospiraceae bacterium | reverse complement strand
ATAATTCTGCCATTGCTCTTTGCGTCATCCAAAATGTTTCTTCTTTAAAAATGACATTCACATAAACATTTGTATCCTCTAACTGATATAAAATAATCTCATGCTCCTGCATAGATACCTACCTCTTTAAATTATATAACATAATATTTATGCCATATAAAATAATAGCTCTCCTCCATATGGTGTTATATAAGTTCATTGCACGAATCCAAGTCACAAACTTCACCCGTCCGCCTAGTGTTATTTCGTCCATAATCAACCATCTTGTCCACAAAATACGGTACAATCAGTACCAAATAACACTAAATAATGCGCTTTTCAGCCTGTCCCCAAATTAGGACACAAAATACTCCACCGCGTTTTCCGGGAAAAATTCCTTGAACTCGCCGTAGAGCTGTCCGGCGAGAGTTTTATTGTGCGCTATTACCAAAGTGGGCCTGTTCAGAGCGGCGATAACATTAGCCATAGTGAAAGTTTTACCGGAACCTGTTACACCCAGCAAAGTCTGGAACTGATTGCCCTCCTGAAAGCTTTTCACCAGCTCGGCGATTGCCTGGGGCTGGTCGCCTGTGGGCTTGTATTCGGAATGAAGCTTAAAAATGCTGCCCTCTGCACTATGCACAAAACCACCTCCATAAATCCGATATGGGCAGGTGCCCACTGATTTCTTTTCCAAAAGTGATTCTGATTATACCACACGGCGTACATTTTGTATATAGAAAAGGGGGAATTTTTAGAACATTTGTTCCTTTTATATAAAGGAAGCACTTCCACCTCTCATGAAAATGCTTCCCTTATTTCACGCTTTCAAATTACAACATTTATCCGGCAGATATATTATATATTGCAGGAAGAAAACACCTGAATCAGCTCAGAATAGAAAGAATCAAAATCCGGATAGACATTACGGTTACTATCATAATATTCATATTGCTCAAGTATAAAAGGTATGTATTTGTACCCTAAATACATATCATTGTCCAGCATTTGGGCTGCCGTATCCGTAAGGCCACATTTCCGCAACAGATGAATCACCATTGCTCGTACAAAATGCTCATCAACGCATTCGTCCCAGCCGCCATATCCTGACCGAAACCCGGGCAGCTTGTATGGCTTTAACAATTCATATGCGTCTTCATGTTCCTTGACAATATCTGCATATTTTTCTGTCAGCGGATTGATAAAGGGATGTGAAAATTCATGCAGCAGTATTGACGGGGAAATACTGAAATCGTCAGTTGTAAAAACGGAAAACAGGGATGTTTTTTGCGGACTTTCTTCTGCAAAAGATATTCCGTAATTACCTACCATCAGGGATGTTATGACATAATTATATGAATCCTGTTCCTTTCCAAACTCCTTTTCCAGCATGGACACATAAGGATATTTATTTACCACTTCCTTTACCTTATCAATATCCGGATTATAGTAACATTTCACTTCATCGAAAAAAGAGAAATACCCGGTTTTTCTTTCGAAATCCCTCAGCATACGCAATAAATTATCAATCGTCTGTAATCCCCCGCAGTATTTCACACACAAATCCGACAGGGGGTACTGCATGACAAAATCCCTGTTGTTTCCAAGGGACAGCATTAGTTCTACAGGGCGGGAAAATGTGAATCCGTTCATAATAAGATTCTCTATAAACGAATAAACAGGATCACCAAGGTGCTTTTCAAAAAAACATCTGACATGGCTCGTATACTCATTGACAACCGAAGTCATCAGACCATATCCAATATGCTTAGTTGTGATTTCATTATATCTGCTGGTCAATAAAATACTGTTCATAAACTCTAAATTAGGATTTAATTGTACGTTTATATGCTTCATAATAAATCAAGTCCCTTTACGATTTTAAGGCAATCCACTTTCAGCCTTCCTGTCAATCATTATAATACAAAACAGGAAGTATCTCCGTTGTGTGCAGAAATACTCCCTGTAACTTTACTGTAAATACTTTTCCAGCACCCGGATCAGCTTATCCACATCAATAGGTTTGGAAATATGCTCATTCATCCCGGAGTCAAGACTGTGCTGGATGTCCGCCACAAAAGCATCGGCCGACATGGCTATGATGGGTAGTGTAGCATCCGACCTGTCCAGCGCCCGAATGTTCTCTGTAGCCTCATATCCGTTCATCACAGGCATCCGAATATCCATCAGTATCACGTCATAATAGCCCTCCGCGCTTCCTGCAAAGGTATCCACACAGATCTTTCCGTTCTCCGCCCGGTCCACCTTGAAGCCGGATGCCCCGAGAATCGTTTCCGCAATCTCCCAGTTAATGTCGTTATCTTCGGCCAGAAGTATACGCTTTCCCACAAAGTCCTTTTTCTCCTGGTTTTTCCTGCCCAGATTTTCCTCCCCGTCCCCGGCTAAGATATAGCGGCTTAAGCCCATATACAGGTTCGACTTAAACAGCGGTTTCGCAATAAATCCACTGACACCGGCGCTGACTGCCTCCTCCTCTATATCGCTCCAGTCATACGCAGAAATAATTACTATGGGGGTATCGTCTCCCAGCAGCTTTCGAATTGCCTTGGTGGTGCTAAGCCCGTCCATTCCCGGCATCTTCCAGTCCAGAAGAACTATCTGATACTGCTCCGGGGTATTGTAACGCTTTTGCACCAAATCCACGGCCTTCTCCCCGCTGAGCGCATACTCCGCTTCCAGACCAATTTCCTTCAAGGCATCCAGGGCACTCATGCACAGATCCTCATTATTGTCCACCACAAGGATTCTCCACGCCGGAAGCACCATATCCTCTTCCTTCAGATCAGCCCGCTCCAAGTCCAGAATCACATGAAATTCGCTGCCCTTACCCGGTTCGCTTGTGAGCTGAATCGTGCCGCCCATAATATCCACGATACACTTTGTGATGGCCATGCCAAGACCCGCTCCCTCGGTTTTTTCCACCTGGGTATTCTTCTCTCTCGTAAAAGAATCAAAGATTGTCTTCTGGAATTCCGGTGTCATACCGATACCGTTATCCCTGACGACAAAATGGCAACGCACATAGCCCTCTCCCCGGGGCGATGCCTCCTGTTCCAGACCCACATGGATCTGTCCCCCCTCGCCGGTATATTTCACCGCATTGGACAACAGATTAATCAGCACCTGGTTTAAACGGACACTGTCGCAGTAGACATTTTCCGCTTCGATCCTTCGTATATAAATATCAAAATGCTGGTTCTTTTCCTTTATCTGAGGCTGGATAATGCTGACAATATTCTCCATTGTATCCCGCAGTGAAAGATTGTCCATATTGAGAGACAGCTTCCCGCTTTCAATTTTCGACATATCCAGCACGTCGTTGATCAGGCCCAGCAAATGTTTGCCGGACAGAGTGATCTTGGCCAGACAGTCTTTCAGTCTTTCCTTGTCGTCAATATTGGCCGTTGCAATGGCCGTCATCCCCATAATACCGTTCATGGGCGTCCTGATGTCATGGCTCATGTTAGACAGGAATTCGCTCTTTGCCTTGTTGGCGTGCATGGCCTCCGCCTCCGCCCTCTCCAGATCCCGCATCTGGCACTGGGACATACGGAAATAGATAAGAAAGATAATGAAGAGCGCCGCCAAAATCACACCACAGGCGGCCAGCATGACCACCTGGCGCATATCGGCCAGTGTCATAACCGAATCAGTCAGCAGGCCGTAAGGCATAATAGCCACCAGATACCAGTCCGTCCCCTCCAGGAAGCTGCAGTACATCTGCTGATACATCCCATTCACCAGAACCTGCTCCTGGTAAACCTCTCTTCTTCCCATGGCCTCCTGCAGCTCTCTTACATAGTCCTCCGGCCTTTTGCCGTTATTTTCCTCGAAGACCTCCTGCATTCTCGTAAAATAATTGTCACGATATGCCGCGCTGCTTCGAATTACAAAGGATCCGTCCCTGCGTATAATATGGAAATATGTCATGGAATCCTCCGATTCCATAACCAGGGCCTCCTCCATATAGCTGATCGGCAGACCGGCCACCAGCATGGAGCTCATCTTTCCGTTACTCAGGGGATATTGCGCGGATACAGTTAAAAGAATCATCCTCTCACCGTTAGCGTCTGTACCGCTGGTAATATTCTTCTCCTTGTTATTCAATACTTCCCGAAACTCGTTTTCGTCATAGGGCCGCATCGGCTCTCCGTACAGAAGCTCCACATTGCCGTCATCCGTATAAAGAGCCAGATAGCTGAACCCGCGAATACTGGCGCTGAGCACCAGCTCTTCTATCATATCCTCATCATATTCCACCGTCTCCGGCGGTGTACGCTGAATAATGCCTTCTACCTGCATGATACGCAGATTGACAATAGCGTCAAACTTCTGCTGCAGCTGCAGACTCATTTCAGACATATACAAAGTTCCCAGGCTGTTAATCGTGTCATCGCTGTTCTTTTTTAAATAATCCGACACGTACGCAAAAATAACAATGCAGAGCACCACCAGGCACACAACACTGGATAACAGAAACCGTTTTGTATTTTTATATGTTGTAATCCGCTTATCCGTCTCCATATTACTTCCTCTTTATCTGTTCATCTTTTCTCTCAGCACATCCTTGGCCTTTTCCAGCTGGTTGTCGGGATGCTCTTCGCTTCCGTAGTATGCCTCGCCGTCAAATTCACACGGCACATCCGGCTCAATTCCGATCCCGTGGATATTATTGCCGTTTGGCGTAAAGTATGCACTGATTGTAAGCTTAATGGCCGAGCCGTCCCGGAAGGACATAATCTGCTGCACGATCCCCTTGCCATAGGTGGTGGTTCCCACCAGAGTGCCAAGCTTATAATCCTTAATGGCCCCCGCCATGATCTCCGCCGCGCTGGCAGAATTCATGTCTACCAGGACCACCAGCGGCAGCTCCAGTTTATGTTTCCCGTCACTCTTATATTCCTGCCGGTTCCCGTATTTATCCTCTGTATATACAATCATTCCTTCCGGAAGGATCATATTGCACATATCTACTACCGCATCCAGATTTCCGCCGGGATTTCCTCTCAGGTCGAGGATAATTCCCTTTGCATCGGACCCCTTCGCCGTAGCAAGCGCATCGGCAAACTGATCTACTGTTACATCGTCGAACTCCGTAACCTGGATATACGCCATGTCATCCTCCAGCATGGAAGATTCTACAGTAGGGGATTCCACCTTCCTCCTGGTCAGGGTCAGCTTCTTATAATCCCGCTCCCCCTCCCGCAGCAATGTTAATTCCACACTTGTTCCCTCAGGCCCCTTGATCAATGCCACGGCTTCCGTCAGATTCAGTCCGTAGGTTGACGTACCGTCCACCTCATAGATCAGGTCATTTGCCCGCAGATCCGCTTCCTCCGCAGGAGATCCCTTGATTACTCCGTTGATTTTCGGCAGGCCCGTACTTTTATCCAACTGTACATAAGCGCCGATACCGTAGTAGATTCCCTGGGATTGATCCAGCATTTCCTTCAGCTCCACGGCAGTATAATATTCGGAATACGGATCATCCAGAGCTTTCAGCAGCCCTCTGTACATTCCGTTCTGCAGTTCCTCATCGCTGACATCGTGCAGGAAGAAATATTCTTTGATAGCCGCTTCCAATGCCTGAAGCTTGGAAAGGGTGACGGCATCCAGCGCCGAATCTTCCTTGAGCTCCACCTCGTCCTTATGGTTTTGGCTTTGCTCTATGGACCGCTGAATTCCCCAGGCCGCATACCCGATCGCCACCACCAGCAGCGTCACGGTAATTCCGGACAGCATTCCCAGGAAAAACAGTCCTTTTCCGCTCCCTTTCTTACTCCGGGGCGGCTCAGACGGCTGTATACCGTCTATGCCGTTATAATAATTCTGATTCTCATCCATCGAATCCTCTCCTTACTTTGGCTTTGTGATATAATTCCACGGTGACTGATATGCCCCGTTCAAGCGTACACTGAAATGCAGATGCGGACCTGTGGACCGCCCCGTACTGCCAACGGCGGCAATTGTCTCTCCCCTGACCACAATATCGTCCTTCTTCACATAGAGTGCAGAAGCGTGCATATAAATGGTGTACAGGCCGGAGCCGTGATCTATCATTACATAATTGCCCATGGTGGCACTGTATGCCGCCGCTACCACAACCCCGTCATAAGCCGCGTAAATGGCTGTTCCTTTCGGGGAGGCCAGATCCACGCCGTTGTGAAACTGCTGTATTCCCAGCGTAGGGTGTATCCGGGGGCCGTATTCATCCGAAACCCTGGTATAAGAGGCAACGGGAAACTTAAATGCGCCGCCGTCATAGGTCAGAACCACACCGCTGTCTGCCAGAATCTTTTTCTTTTCCTCCGCAATCAGAGCTTCCAGTCCCGCGATCTCGCTCTCCTGTGCCGCGATCTCTTCCTCATATTCCCGGATGGCTTTCTCTTTATTGGTAATGTCTGCCTCGTATGCCTGAATGTCTTTTCTCTTCTGGTCAATCAAAGCTTCCAGATTTCTCTGCTCCTCCTCCACGCTGACCTTCGCCTCATCCAGAATCTCCTTCTCCAGCTCAAGCTGCTGCTTGCACAGCTCCACATACTCTCTGACCGTCTTGTAATCCTGCCACATCTGCTGATCATAGGAAACAATTCTTTCCACGTAATCGGCTTTATTCAGGAAGTCACCGAAGCTGGAGGATTTTAACAGCATCTCCAGCATTTGCGGATCACCGGTCTCATATACCATTCTTATGCGGCTGATCATGGCGTCTTTCTGATTTTCTTCGTCTTCCAGCGCGGTTTCCAGTTCTCCCTCGGTTACGGTGATCTCGTCCTCCTTCGCGGCAATCTTCTGACTGAGCTCCTGAATATTCTGCTCTATCTGCGCAAGATTGCCGTCAAGCTGAACCACATAATTCTTCAGATTGGAGCGCTGGGTCTCCAGATCCTTTTTCATATTCTGCAGATTGCTGAGGCCGTTCTGCAGCGCATCCTTTTCATCCTGCGCCTGGCGGATCTGGTTTTCCTTCTCCTTAATACTGTCCGAGGTAATAGAGGACATGGTCAGAGCCGACGCGTCCTGCTTTGCCCTGTCCGAAAAGAATACGGTACACAGCACAGCCACGGCAATTCCCCACATTACGACTTTTCTTTTCCTCATAATTTCCTGCCCTTATACATGCAAGTGCTTCCTGACTGTAGTGATACTCCCGAGAAACCCGATCCCGGCTCCAACCAAAAGCGACACCGGTATCAGCACCCTGAACAGCTGCTCTGTGGTAAGAAAATTCAATAAACTGCTGAGTATTTCAAACCGCTCAGCAATATATGCCAATGCGCAATTATAAAGAACCTTTATCAGCCACAGGGGAATCGCCGCGCCCAAAAGGCCGATCAGAATACCTTCCAGCACAAATGGCGCCCTTACAAAGAAATCCGTAGCCCCTACATATTTCATAATATTGATTTCCTCAGAACGAACGGATATTCCGATTGCTACCGTATTGCTGATCAGGAAAATACTGACTGCCAGCAGAATCACAATGATTCCCAGAGAGACATATGCGATTAACTCATTCGCGCCGCTTAAGGTATCCGCCGTTAATGACGAAAAATTCACCAGCCGAACCTCCGGTATGGAGTATAGCCAATTCACCAGAGCCTCCTGCAGGGAAACATCACTTAGATATACCTCGTAACTGCACATTCCCTCCAGAGGATTTTCGGGAAAGCCCCGGGCGTAATCCGCACTCTCTCCATAATGATCCGCCACGAAATCGACCCAGGCATTGTCATCCGTGATGAAATTCACTTTCGACACCTCCACCCGCATGGCAATCATCTGGCCTATTTCATCTATTCTCAGATCGTCAGGCACTACATGAGAATCACACTTGTCGTTAATATCATGAAAGAATACGGTAACCGACACACCTCCCTCCATTTTCAAGACGCTGCTCCGGAAATTCGCCACAATGGCATAAAAGAGGCCAAACAGGAAAAGACAGGCCGAAATCGTCGCAATGGAGGCCAGGGAATACCATTTGTTTCGGAAGATATTCACAAATCCCTGTCGGAAGGTGTAAAACAATGTACTAATCTTCATCTATGTACTCGCCCCCCTCCTCATCGCTGACAATAACTCCCCTTTTCACGGTGACCACGCGCTTGTGCATGGCATTGACGATCTCCCTGTTATGGGTCACCACCACTACCGTGGTTCCGTTCGCATTGATTTCCTCCAACAGCTGCATGATCTCCCAGGAATTTTTCGGATCCAGATTTCCGGTAGGCTCATCTGCCAGCAGGATCGCCGGATTATTCACCAGGGCCCTGGCCAGTGCCACCCTCTGCTGCTCCCCGCCGGAAAGCTGCTTTGTCTTCGCCCTGTATTTGCCCGCAAGCCCCACCGTAGCCAGAATCGCCGGCACATTTCGCCGGATTTCACCCGCAGGGGTCTCCACAATTCTCTGGGCAAAAGCAACATTTTCATATACGTTCCTGTCATTCAGCAGGCGGAAATCCTGGAATACCACCCCCAGATTACGTCTGAACCTGGGAATTTGCCTGTGCCTGAGCTTTGCCAGGTCATTTCCCATAACGTGTACACTGCCTTCGGTGGCAGTGAGCTCCCGCAGCAGAAGTTTTATCATCGTTGACTTTCCGGAACCGCTGTCACCCACGATAAAAACAAATTCGCCCTTGTGTATGCTCAAACTGACATTGTTCAATGCCGGAGCTCCTGTAGAGTAAACCTTGCTGACATTGTCAAGATAGATAACTCCCTTTTCTTCTATCAGCTGTTCCCTCTTTCTTCTCTGCAGTTCCCTTCTTCCCATAAAAGTCTCCTCTAAAAGTCCGCATTTTCCATATACTTCATATATTTCACGACCATCAGCGCAATCTTGAAGGTTATGGCGTTTTCAAACACCCGCAGATCGAGCCCCGTACTCTTCTGAAGCTTATCCAGACGGTACACCAGCGTGTTCCTGTGTATAAACAGCTGTCTGGAGGTCTCCGACACATTCAGGCTGTTTTCAAAAAATTTGTTAATCGTCGTCAGCGTCTCTTCATCAAAGTCATCCGGGCTCTTCCCTCCAAATATCTCCTTGATAAACATTTTGCAGAGGGGAATTGGCAGCTGATAGATCAGGCGTCCGATCCCCAACTCGCTGTATGCAATAATATCCCTCTCGTCAAAAAAAATCCTTCCCACATCCAGCGCCATCTTGGCTTCCTTAAAGGAGCGGCTGACCTCCTTGATCTCCTGGATCACAGTACCGTACGCGATGCGGATGCCCCTGATTCCTTCCTTCTCCAGAAAATGCTCAAGAGACAGCGCCGTCTTCTCAATTTCCTTTACCGCGCTTCCGTCGGGCAGCTCCTTTACCACGATCACATTGTTTTCGTCCACTGCAGTAATAAAATCCTTGCTGTTACTGCCGAAATGACTTCTTGTCAGCTCAAGGGCATTATTATCCCTCTCACCTCCGGTTTCCACGATCATGACCACCCTGGGCACATCCGTTTGCACGTGCAGCTTCTTCGAACGACTGTAAATATCCACCAGCAGCAGATTGTCCAGCAGCAGGTTCTTGATAAAATTATCCTTATCAAACCTCTCCTTATATGCAACAAGAAGATTCTGCATCTGAAATGCTGCCATCTTGCCAATCATATATACGTCTTCGCCTGTGCCCCCGGCCACCAGAATATATTCCAGCTGCTGCTCGTCATAAATCTTAAAATACTGGTAACCCTGAATCTCCTGTGAATCGGCAGGTGAAGCAGCAAATTCCGCAACAGTCCTGGCACTGCTCCCCATATCCGTAGTGGACACAACCTCTTTGCCATCCACATCCATTATGCAAAGCTCCACCCGCGCAATGCTCTTCAGGCCGTCGATCGTATTCTGCAAAATCTGATTTGAAATCATAAAAAACCTGTTCCTCCCTCATACTGCCGTAAGTCGGCTAAGCCGTAATACCCCATATAACAAATATTACAAAAATATCATCAAAAAGGCAATAGGTTTTATGGTTATTCACAAAAAAACTGCCTGCGGTTACACGTCAGGCAGCTTGCAGAACTAAATACGCATGTCGAAATTTGCTCCGATGCCGGGATTCACACTGCGCTCCATAGCCGCAGAATCAATCATTTGCACCAGGCCCTCCCCCAGTTCTTTATTGGTATCCATCGCCTTGCCCAAAACAGCGGCAGAAACCTGAGACTGCGTGGAAATATTGGCCAACGCTGTAGAAACGCCTGCAATATCCATATACATGCCCCCCTTCCTAACTCAAACCCATTCTATCATACTTTTTCCGGTTTTTCCATATCAGAATCACTTTTTCCAAATTTTTAAGAATCATCTAAGGCGCCGAATGGTCTTTTCCCCGATCTCGATTCGGCCCTGCTTAAGCAGTCTTCCCACGGCACGCTTGAATTCATTTTTACTCATGCCCGTCTCATGCTTTATAACCTCCGGAGCTGCCTTATCATTAAACGGCAGCGCTCCCTCAAAGCTGTCCAGAAGCTCCAGTATCTTCTCCGCATCAGCATCCATCTGCAGATATGCCTTTTCCCTGACGCTCAGATCCAGTTTGCCGTCCTCCCTGACCCGCAGAACCCTGGCCTCCACGTCGTACCCCGGTCTGATGTCCCCGTAAAGCTCCTTTACGGCAATCAGCCCCGAGTACAGATTATCCACCGCCACGAAAGCCCCGAAGTTATCACTGATCTCATACACCCTTCCGCGAACCCTGTCTTCCGCCTGATATGGGCTGTCCGTCCGCAGGGCCTCGTACACATTCATGGTAGCACAGAGACGGTCGCTCTTGTCTATGTAAAGAGAGACCAGCACAGAGTCACCCTCCCGAACCTTTCCCCGCTGCTCCCGGAACGGCAGAAGCAAATCCTTTTCCAGTCCCCAATCTAAAAACGCACCAAGCCTTCCTGTCTGCACTACGGTCAGCTCAGCCGGCTGACCCATCTGCAGCTTAGGCATACGGGTAGTAGCGATCAGTCTGTCCTCGGAATCCCTGTAGATAAACACCGCCAGCCTGTCTCCCACTTCGCTCCCCTCGGGAACCTGCCTGGCAGGAAGCAGCACCCGTTCCTTTGCCTCCTCAGGATTCACCGCAAGATAAACGCCGAAATCCACTTTTTTCACAATGGTAAGCTCCTGTTTTTCGCCCAGCCGAATCATACCTACTCCTTTCGTAAGAACTCTGCAATCATATACGCTTCGCCGGCCTCATCCGCCAGCTTCACTACCATCCTGCTGTCGTCCTCCGTTACCCAGGGCACCAGCACGTCATGCAGAAAGGCCTGTTTCTTGTACTCTGCCCGCACCTGCTCAATGCAGAAGCCCTCCGGCAGGAAATCCATGGCCATATCAAGAAACTGCTGATTATTGACATGATGGTTGGTATCCAGATGGTGCTTTTTTACCGTCAGCGGCTCCTGTCTTTCACTTTCATCCGGAACTGCAATTTTCCTGGAAGAATAATCCATTTCCAGCTTCGGCGCCCGGGTATATCGCTCCACCATGATCTCCGGAACGGACGTCGGCTTACCGGTTTCCGTGTCCAAAAGGCTCCAGAGGGAATTCGCCTTTGCAATGAAATCACCCCTTTCATCCAGCATGGCAAAATTTCTGTAGCCCAAAAATGCCTTCAAATCATAGGGCTGGGTGCCGATCGTCACCTTTTCCCCCAGCACAGGATACCTCTCCACTACGATCTGCCAGGAACAAAGCACCCATACCAAATGGGCCTTCTTCAGGTATTCGACGCCCAGCCCCAGATCTTCCGACTGGAAGGTAGAGCAATCCTGCAGATAATTGATCAGGGCTGCCATCGTAAGCCGTCCTTCGCTGTCAACCTCACTGTATCTGATTCTGCTTTCAAACGTGTACATGTTATCTCCTTAATGAAGTTCATGCCAGTAACTGACATATGATCTGAATTCCCCAGAAAAGGCCGAAAGCCGCCATCCCGGCATTTCCCAGGGCCAGACTGAGCTTCAGCTGCCTGGGAATGGACGTCTCTCCCGGATGAAATACAAACTTCTTCTTAGCCGCAAAGACAATAAACAATACCACTCCCGTCACAAGCATGCCAAGAATGAACAGAAGCAGCAGACCATAGAGCAGGAACCAGCCAAGGTTCTGCCGCATCAGCTCCTGCATCTCCAAAATCGACCCGCTATCCAGGTAGCTGTCCAGATCCATCTGATTCATCAGCACGGCAGGCAGAAAACCACCCAGGAAATTAAACAGCATATGCAGCGAAATGGTAATCTTCAGATTGCCCGTTTTAACATAGAGGTAAGCCAGGAAGCTTCCTATTACCGCAGCATAGACAAACTGATTCAGGTTGCCGTGAAACAGCCCGAACATCACACCGGACACCACCACTGCCACACCCTGGCCGTATCCCACGGCCCTGTCCACAATCAGCTTTCTGAAGACAAGCTCCTCCATAACCGGTGCGCAGATCACCGTATAGAACAGCACAGACCAGGGGCTCATGGACGTGACCACGTCAGCAATGGGGTTCGCCACGGAATTCCCGGTGAAGAGCCCGATAATCGTGGTCATAATCAGCCCAAGAATATTGGCAGCATAGGCAAGTCCTATGCAGATGATGGCTGAAAGCACATACTGTCCCGCCGTCATCCTGCGTTTTTCGATGTGCCCTGCAGGCACCCATTTTTTTAGGAACAGCGCCAGCAGCGGAAATCCCACAAGATACATGGGCGCTACGGAGAAGAACAGGCTAATGTTCATATCATACAGCCACTCGGGCTTCACCGCAATTATGATCAGTCCTGTCACCGTCTGCAGGCCAAAAATAATCGCTGTAGCCGCCATGTACAGCCAGCCCATTCTGGAAAAGTGTTTTTTTGCCGCAATGAATTCCTGCATTCTTATCCTCCGTTTTCTCCGCTTCGCCATCCACTGCCCGCCGGATGAGTCAGCTCATCCTTCTCGCTAACGGTTATTATATCATAATTCCGGCAAAATGCAACTTTGGCGCAATGCTCCGGAATCGGCATTCTTCATTGCCCCCCGTTCCGGTAAATTCTCTGCATAAACGCATCCGCCAGCGGAAGCCACAGTTCGAAATTGGGATAATTATAATTTCCGAACAGTGTTACGCCGGCCTGCCCGTGGGGCACTCCGGTAAAGGTATGTACCTCCGCCCGAATTCCATGGGCCAGCAGATCCCGGTATACCCAATGCAGATTATCGAGAGCGGTATCCTCCATCCCCACCGCAAAGAATACCGGCGGATATACCACTCCGGTGTAGTCAATCTCCCTGCCTGCAAATCGGGGCCCGTATATGCAGAGAAAAGCATCCGGTGCGCCGGAATAACCGTCCAGTTCATCCGGCATATACTCCGGAAAATAATCCTTCACGCTCCGACTGCCGGAATAATAGCGGATACATTCCTCGCCCGTCAGGCCGCCATTGGAAAAACCCGCAAAGGCAACCTGGTTTTCCGCGATCCGGTATTTTGCCGCATTCCTGCGGATCATGCGCACCAGCCTCGCGGCGTCGGCGCCGCATTCCTGGCCGGTATAGGGCATCATATTGGTCCTGTTCAGCAGCATAAAGCACTGATACCCCAATCTGTTAAAATCCAGACAGCTTTGATAGGCCTCGTGGATTACGCAGTCCCCATGGTCTCCCCCTGCGCACAAAATCACCGCTCCCTTGGGAGTTACCTCCTCAGGCAGCAGAATTTCAAACATGTAGGGCCTGAACTCCGGATCATGGTTGTAACGCCAGCCCGGATTCTCCACATAGCTTCCTGACGCCGGCATATTCCCCTCCTGCCACAGATAAATACGCTCCGGGGCATTCGGCAGCTTTTCCATCCCATCGAGAAAAGCATGATACTCTTTCACCAGTTGCTCCTGCCTTGCCGGATCCTTTTCCTCCACCATGTTTCGCCTCATGCCATGCAGCTTAACCAGCTTTTCTGCAGAATAGCAGGGTGCATCCTCAAAAAAGGGCACGCTGCGGTGCAGGGCCTGTTCCACATTGTTCATACATTCTTCCTCCTTTTGTCCGTTACAGCATTTGATTTTTCTATGATCCAGTTTCTATTATAACTGCCAAGGGAGAAATATTCAAAACAGATTTTACTGTTTCCCTTGTTTATGCTAATATGGGAGATACAGGATAAATAACAAAGGAGGCATATTCCCATGAAAAAAATCAAAAATTTTTACTGCGTGATGCGGGATCAGGTGCGGCTTGCCACAGACCTATATCTGCCCGATCAGGATGGCGCATATCCCGTTATTCTCATGCGCACCCCCTATGATAAGGAGGGATTTGCGTGGGAGCCGCTTTACGCACACTATCCGGAATTCGTGGAGGCCGGCTATGTGGTGGCGATCCAGGATTGCCGAGGTACCTGCGCCTCGGAGGGAAAAATGAATCAAAACGGAGGCAATGAGCAGGAGGACGGGCATGACGCCGTGGAATATCTTGCCGCCCAGCCCTTCTGTGACGGAAATGTGGGCATGTTCGGACTTTCATATTTCGGTTTCACCCAGATTGCGGCTGCTGCCGGGGCGCCCGCCCATCTGAAAGCAATCTGTCCCTTTATGTGCTGCTCCCTGGCATCCTTCGGCACCAGCCCCATGCAGACAGTGGCAACCTTTCATTTGAACTGGGCCTATGCCCAGCTGCTGGAACATGCTGAAACATACATGCCCGATGAGGAATTTCGCAGCAAAATGTTTCCCATCCTGAAGGAAAATCTGGAGAAGCTGGGAGAATATGCGAAGACCCTGCCCATGAATCAGAATCCCGCCGCCCTCTTGGACGGAGTTCCCATGCTCAGGGATTATCTGGATCTGGTGGAAGGCGTGGAAAAGAAGGAATTCTGGGACAGCATTCACAGCCCCATCTGCTATGACAATATCCATACCGCCATGCTCTGCGGGACCGGGTGGATGGACGGCGCATGCAACAGTACTATTGACAACTATATGGCGGCCCGCCGCAGTGCGGATCCCTACACCAGGGACAACGCCTTCCTGCTGATCGGACCCTGGACCCACGGCGGCGGCCTGCCCAGCCAGGTAGAAGATGTGGACTTCGGCGCGGATAATTCCGGTGAGGCTCAAAACGTTGCCGGCGTCATGCTTCATTGGTTTAACCGTTATCTGAAGCAGAAGGACGACGTCTTCCTGCCGGATCGTGTGCGCTACTTTATGCAGGGCAGCAATGACTGGCATACCGCCGGGGATTGGCCGCCTCCGCTGGCCAGACCGGTGAAATTCTACCTCGCCGGCAGCGGAAAACTTGAGACAGCCCCCTCTGAGGCCGGGGAAGTTCCTCTGACCTATGATCCCATGGATCCCGCTCCTTCCATGATTGTAGACAAACAGAAGCGCATGGCTATGGCAGACTGGTCGGAAATCTCCCACCGGGACGATATTGTGGAATTCCAGTCGGATGTGCTGGCTGAAGACCTTGCGCTGGCAGGCACCGTCCGTATGCACCTCTATGCGGACACAGACGTGCCTGACACCGATTTTGTCTGCCGTCTGACCGATGTTTCCCCGGAGGGCTGTCAGCGCCAGATTACCACGGGCTTCGTGCGGGCACGCCACAGGAACGGCCTGTTCACCAATGACTTCCTCACCCCCGGCGAGACCGTCCTCTACCAGTTTGCAGTCGGACACACCGCCTATCGTATTCCTGCCGGACACCGCGTGGGCATCCAGCTCACAGGCAGCATGTTCCCCGGAATCAACCGGAACCTGAACACTGTGGAGCCTCCTGCCCTGGGCAGCGATTATGCCGTTGCCCACGACCGGATTTTCTTTGGCGGGGAAAAAGCATCCTGTCTGGAACTGTCCGTACTGTAACGACAGACAACGGCGACACCACGCGCCACGGATGGAATTTACATCCCGGCGCGGCGGTGTCAGCCGGATTATTCCATAACAGAAAACCGGTCAATCTTTCCGCCGGGGACTAACGGGGCAAGCCCTGTTTTCAACAGGGCTGCAAAGATTCGAACCTAAAAATGACGGAGTCAGAGTCCGTCATTTCAGGGGCGGTTTGCCTAGGAAAATCAAGGATTTCAGAATCGGGGTAAAGGATTTTCCTCTTTCCATAAGACATATAAAGACAGGCGTACGTCAGCGTTTTATAAAAGGTATCTATATCCAAATGATCTTCTGGAGATTTATACTCCATGATATTATGCCCTTTAAAACGCTTTCCTTTTTCGCTGGCAATTTGGACAAAACCTTCCTTTTTACGGCATTTTTCATGCCCATAGAATAATTTGCAGCCCCAACCCCCGCAGCCCTTGGTTTTACTGCAAAAAATCAACCCCGGTGAATCTCTCCACCGGGGTTTTAGAAGCAGGGCAACCCCTGCTGCACAGGGCTACAAGGATTCGAACCTTGAAATGACGGAGTCAGAGTCCGTTGCCTTACCGTTTGGCGATAGCCCTATTTATGCTACTTGATGAATTATACACGAAGTATTCCCGATTTGCAATAGAAAATTTCAAAAAAATCCAAAAATATTAAAATTATTTTAGCAAGTCCCTTATGGGGAAACCATTCACAGGGACGATCCTGTATCAACAGTACCGCCCCTGTGAAGCACCGATTTTTTTCCTGCTGTTTCTACACCTCAAAAGTCAGCTCGCCGTAACCGGGCACGGGCCACACACTCTTATCCACCATCATCTCCAGCTCGTCGATAGGAGTCCGCAGCTCATCCATAACCGTTTTCACCGTATCCTTATAGAAAAATGCCTGGGCCTTTACGTCCTCCATGGCCGCAGCAGCCGCCACTGCTTTCTTCAGCTTGTCAAGAGCCGCCTTTGCCGCCGAAAGCCGAACGGTGACACTGTCCAGAAGCTCTGTCTGCACAGAAGCATCCACGCCCGCCTCCTTCACGGCTATTACCGCATCCGCCAGAGACCTGGTGTATCGAATCACCGCCGGAATATATTTCTTGCCTGCCATGTCAATCATGGTCAACGCCTCAATATTGATTGTCTTGGCATAAGTTTCATAGGTAATCTCCTCACGGGATTCCAGCTCCGCCCTGGTAAAAATGCCGAATCTCTCAAACAGCCTGATTGACTTGTCTGTGGTCAGCGTAGCGGCAGCCTCCACCATGGACTTAATATTGGGAAGTCCCCGCCTCTCCGCCTCTGCTATCCACTCGTCGGCATAGCCGTCCCCATTAAACATAATTCTCTGGTGTTTTGTCATGTATTCCTTAATCAGATCATGGACAGCCAGCTCAAAATTATCAGCTTTCTCCAGGATGTCAGCCGCCTCGCAAAAGGCCTCCGCCACAATGGCATTTAATGTGGTATTCGGGCTGGCAATGGAGTCCGCGGAGCCCACGGTACGGAACTCAAACTTATTGCCGGTAAAGGCAAAGGACGATGTCCTGTTTCTGTCCGTGGCATCCTTTTCGAAATCAGGCAGGGTGGAGACACCGGTCTCCAGCTTGCCGCCTTCAATCAGATGAGCCGCTTCCCCGGTTTCAATCAGCTGCCTTACCACATCCTCCAGCTGTTCCCCAAGGAACATGGATATGATCGCAGGAGGCGCCTCGTTGCCACCAAGCCTGTGGTCATTGCCCACATCAGAGGCGCTCTGCCTCAGCAGGTCTGCATGGTTATCTACCGCCTTCATGATACAGGCCAGCACCAACAGGAACTGAATGTTTTCATTGGGTGTATCCCCGGGATCCAGCAGATTTACGCCATTGTCCGTGCACAAGGACCAGTTATTATGCTTGCCGGAACCGTTCATGCCGGCAAAAGGCTTCTCATGAAGCAGACAAGTCATACCGTGACGGCCGGCTACCTTTTTCATGGTCTCCATTACCAGCTGGTTATGATCCACCGCAATATTAGCCGTCTCATAGATGGGCGCCAGCTCATGCTGGGCGGGAGCTACCTCATTGTGCTGTGTCTTTGCAGTAACCCCCAGCTTCCACAATTCCACATTCAGATCCTTCATATAAGAACCCACTCTCTCGCGGATGGTGCCGAAATAATGATCCTCCAGCTCCTGCCCCTTAGGTGCAGGGGCACCGAAAAGTGTTCTCCCGGAAAAGATCAGGTCCTCACGCTGCAGGTATTTCTCCCTGTCTACCAGAAAATACTCCTGCTCTGCCCCCACACTGGCCACCACCTTTGTGGCCCCGGTATTGCCGAAAAGCCTCACGATCCGGAGTGCCTGCTGGTTTATGGCTTCCATGGAACGAAGCAGCGGCGTCTTCTTATCCAATGCCTCACCGGTATAGGAACAAAACGCGGTGGGAATGCAAAGGATAACTCCTGTAGCGTCTTCCTTCAAAAAAGCAGGAGACGTAATATCCCAGGCTGTATAACCTCTGGCCTCGAAGGTTGCCCGAAGCCCGCCGGAGGGGAAGGATGAGGCGTCCGGTTCTCCTTTGATCAGCTCTTTGCCGGAGAATTCCATGATCATCTTGCCCTCTTCATCCGGGTGACTGACAAAGGCATCATGCTTCTCGGCGGTAATGCCGGTCAGGGGCTGGAACCAGTGGGTGTAATGGGTTGCCCCGTTATCCATGGCCCAATCCTTCATAGCCTTCGCCACTACGTCAGCAGTCTCCAGGGACAGCTCTCCGCCCTGATCCATAAGCTGCTTGATCTCCCTGTATGTACTTCTGGGCAGCCTTTCCTTCATCTTTCCAAGGGTAAATACCTTGCTCGCAAAAATGTCTTCCACATTCAGCTTCTCACTCATCCTTTGCCTCCTGCTCCTCTTCTTTTTTCATTTTCCTCAGAACGAAGGCCTTATATAGCAAAAAATGTCCCAAAGTAACCTCGTTACTATGGAACACCTTCGTTCACAGATTACAATACATTACTTTTGGTAAAATTGCAAGACCTAAATTGAAAATATCTGCCCGGCATAAATTGCCTGTGCAGCCGGATGCCGCAAAGGCTGAAAACATTCATCGCTTCATCCAGTAGCTTGCCCCTGCTGCCAGATTAACGAAAAAGTACAGCCCGCAGTACAAATGCCAGGCATACAGCAGCCCCAGTGCCAGGCGCACCGCGCCCTGTCTGCCTTTACCGCCGAATTCCAGCCATCTGACCGCGCAGATCCCAAACAACACAAAAAGGCAAAAGCTATAGCCCCAGAGGAAATTGCCGTCCACCGACCGATTGCCGCTCTCCACCAGGCAGAGCGCCTCCAGGAAACCAAACACCGACATGATTGCAATAAACAGGTACTTTCTGTCCGCAGCCAGCCGGCGCAGTGTCAGCAGTACCGTTGCCCCGCAGAACAGTATAGAGCAGAGCACCGCCAGCTTGGTGACGGCGGCATGGCGCGCAAAGGTATACCAAGGGTTAAACTCAATGCCGTTACCTGTATTTTCCCCGAACAACACGGAATTCTGCCACAGGATGACAAGTCCGCTGGGCAATAATGCAGACCCGAAAGCCAGGATTCTTTTCAGCGGAACTCTTTTGATCAGATCCGCCAGCAGGAAAATACCCATTACCGGGGAAAAAACCAGCAGGAAGCTGGGCTTAATACCGGTGCACAGGATATTCAGCAATGCAAAAATGCACCATTCCTTCCAGGTAATTCCCTCCCTGTACTTTTCTTCCAGCCTGAAATAGCAAAGTAATGTGGCAAGCGCTGCAACGCGCATACAGATATAAGTGGAATTGTGCCAGATATTTCCCGACTGGTAGCTGACATAACGATATTCCCCCACGGCCCGGATATAAGCCGGCATGACAAAATTGAGGCTTAAGGCCAGCAGCAGGGTGAACCAGTTCTTTACCCTGTATTTCCCTGCCCTGCATACAAATTCTTCCGTCAAATATACCGTGCCCAGGGAGCACAGTGCAAGGAAAAGGGCAATACCCGCGGTAGTACCGCCGAATATCGCATACAGCAATTTGTAGGCATAGGCCGTAAAGCTGTAATACCAGCCGTCCTCTATAATCATGCTGATATGCAGCGGCAGATCTGACTCGTATGGGATCGCTCCCTCCACAGTAAGATCCGCCACAGACTGTTTATAATACAGCCAGAGGCAGGCAAGCCCGTACAGGAATACCAGAATGTGAACCGCCCTTCGCGATAAATTCTCTTTTTTCATACTAACCCCTTCACTCAGGCTTTTCGCCTTAATATGTCATAGGGCTCCGGCGTCTCTGACAATTCCAGCCGGATGATCTGCCCGGCATGGGGGCAGCTTTCCACCGCCCCGCCGTCCTCATCATACATTGCCTCCACCGTCACCGGTACATTGCTTCCGTCCGGCTTCATGATCTCTATAGCATCCCCCACGGCAAACTTGTTTTTCTGCCGGATACGGGCAAGCAGCTTTCCGCCCTCAGCCTGAATTTCCTCCACCAAACCCAGATAAATGTATTCGTTCACATAGGTGCTGTTGTCGTAAATCTGGTTGTGCTCGTCCGCCCTGCCGAAATAGAATCCTGTACTGTACTGCCTGTAAGTACACTTGGCGATTTCCGCCCTGTACCATTTCATATGACTTCGGTAGGTATCTTCGGATCCAAGGCAATCGTCAATGGCTTTTCTGTAGGTTCTGGCCACCGCAGCCACATAGAGGGCCGTTTTCATACGTCCCTCTATTTTAAAGCTGTCGATTCCTGCCTCCAGCAGTTCCGGAATATGCTCTATCATGCACAGATCCTTTGAGTTGAAAATATAGGTTCCCCGCTCGTTCTCATAGACCGGCAGATACTCCCCCGGCCGTGTTTCCTCCACCACCGCATACTTCCAGCGGCAGGGATGGGTGCAGCTGCCCCGGTTTGCATCCCGCCCCGTGAAATAATTGCTGAGCAGGCAGCGCCCCGAATAGGAAATGCACATGGAACCGTGCACAAAGCTCTCAATCTCCATCTCCCGGGGAATATGCTCCCTGATGTCCCGTATTTCCTCCAGCGTAAGCTCCCTGGCAGACACCACACGTCTGGCTCCCTGCTTCCACCAGAAAAGATACGTCAGGTAATTGGTATTATTTGCCTGAGTGGAAATATGTATATCCGCCTCCGGCCAGACTTCCCGTGCCAGGGCAAACATACCCGGGTCCGAAATAATCAGGGCATCACAGGCTTCCGGTTTCATATCCCTCAGCTCTTCAAAATAACCTCTCGCCCCCTCCAGATCACCGTTATGCGCCAGAATATTGGCCGTAACATAGACCTTTACCTGATGGGCATGGGCAAACGCAATTCCCTCCGCCATTTCTTGCAGGGAAAAATTTTTTGCTTTCGCCCGGAGACCATAGGCCTCCCCGCCGATATATACCGCATCCGCCCCGAAAACCACCGCCGTCTTCAGGACCTCAAGACTGCTGGCCGGAATCAGCAGCTCCGGCCTTCGCCATTGTTTCATATTCATACCCCTTTACACTCAGTGCCACACCGTCCCCCACCGGCAGAATAACCGTCTCCAGACCGGGATGATGCTTCAGTTCAAAAAGATACTCCCGCATACGGGCGTGAATTGTCCTGTTGCGGCGAGTGACCGCAAATCGTGACTCAATCACATCTCCATCCTGCAGCACATTATCGCTTACCAGCAGGCCGCCCGGGGCCAGCAGCCTTAAAACATCCGGCAGGAAGAATATATACTGCCCCTTAGCCGCATCCATGAAAATCAGATCATAACGGCCTGTCAGGCCCTTCAGAATATCCGCAGCATCTCCTTCCAGTAGGCTGATCCTGTCCTCGGCACCGGCACGCCTGAAGTTCTCCCTTGCCTGAGGAATCCTCTTTTCATACTTTTCAATAGTGGTAATATGGCAATCCTCCGGCCCGTATTCGCTCATCAATAACGAGGAAAAGCCGATGGCAGTCCCGACCTCCAGGATCCTCCCCGGCTTTGAAAGAGCAAGCAGAAACTTTAACAGGCTCTGGGTAGATTTTCTTATGACAGGCACTCTGTCCCGCAGCGCTTCCTTTTCGATCCCGTCCAAAAAAGGTGTATTTCCTCTGTCAAGGGAGTTAATAAAAGCCACCAATCTCTCGTCCGCCATCATAACGTTTCCTACTTCCCTGTTTTCTGATCCGTTTCGTCATCGTCATCCTCGTCCAGGCTCATAACCTCCATCATCTCCTCCACGGTCATAGAAGTGCTCAGCTCAAATATCCCGGGCTTCACATCCTTTAGATACTCGGACAGATAATACTGCAGGACAAATAGCTTTGAGTCACGAATCAGCCCCTTATTTTCCAGAAGATGCCCTATATCAGAGGCGGACATATCCTCTGTCACCGCCACCGTCACCGTCCGTCCCTCACCGGAAGACATTGCAGGCTCCGTAAAAATGCGGTATCCGTAATCATAACACAGCAGTGCTCCCCGATAAACGACATACACTGCCAGAACAATTAATGCCACCCTGATGATCGCGCCGACTACAGAGATAATAATGTTTGCTGGTTTCATAATTCCTCCCGCCTCTTTTCCGGTCTACTGGAAATCCAGTTCTGCTGTGATGCGGCTTTCAATCCCCTGCATTCTCTTGCAAAAAGCAAGCTCCGCTGCCAGAAAGTCCGATACCAGCGGATTACTCCTGAAATCCTCGTATTCCTTCTCAAACCAATCCAGCTTGTCAAAATCTATATCCGCACTGCTCTGGAGCTGGTAATTGCGGCTGCGATATTCGTCAATCTGTGCCTTCAGTTCCGGGACCTGCAGTACCTTATCCAGCTCGGTACGATACGTAAGATATTCCTCGCACTCCAGAATCGCCCTAATCAACGTACCCACAGTCTCGTCCAGCGCATTCCCTGCGTTCCCGCCGCCCAGTCCGTTGATAATGCCGCCGTCTGTGACGATTGTGTTGTCCATCTCGCCTGTGTTGTCCCTGTTATCCATGCTGTCCACCTTTTCCTCATGACCTTTTCTTTCCACGTTGTCCTTAGGTCTCCCCCATATACTCCATTTTCTCACCTGCAATACCCCCCCAAGTTCATGCAGTCTCAGGATATTTCCATAATGATTGGCAGAATCATGGGACGGCGCTTTGTCTTTTTCCAGACATATTCACTGAGCGCATCTTTCGTCGTATTCTTCAGCTTCCCCCAATCGGTAATCCCTCTGTCAAGACACTTCTGCAGCGCCTCGTCCACCGTCTGCCGCGCCTCCTCGATCAGCTCGTCAGACTCCTTCACATAGACAAAGCCTCTGGATACAATATCCGGGCCTGCCACCAGCTGTCCGTTGTACTTGTCCAGGCTCATGACGACGATCATAATACCGTCCTCCGCCAGATGCTGACGATCCCGCAGCACCACGTTTCCTACATCCCCCACTCCCAGGCCGTCCACCAGAATGGCTCCCGTGGGAACCTTGCCTGTCACCCTGGCGCTGTTTTCATCCAGCTCCAGCACATCCCCGGAAGAAAGGATAAATATATTTTCCTTATCGATACCAAGGTTCTGCGCAATCTTTGCCTGAGCCTTCAGATGCTTGTATTCCCCGTGTACCGGCACGGCGTATCTGGGCTGCACCAGCGTATAAATCAGCTTAATCTCTTCCTGGCAGGCATGTCCGGAAACATGGGCATCCTGAAAAATAACATCCGCACCCTTTTGCAGCAATTCATTAATGACCTTGGTGACCGACTTCTCGTTTCCCGGAATCGGATTGGAGGAAAAGATAACCGTATCCCCTGCCCCGATCGTGATCTTGCGGTGCATATTGCTGGCCATACGGCTCAAAGCCGCCATGCTTTCTCCCTGGCTGCCGGTGGTGATAATAACCTGCTGTTCGTCAGGATAATTCTTTAACTGGTCTATCTCGATCAGGGTATTGTCCGGTATCTTGATACACTCCAGATTTCTTGCCGTCTCAATGATGCTGACCATGCTGCGGCCCTCGACGCATACCTTCTTGCCGAATTTGTACGCGGTATTAATGATCTGCTGCACACGATCCACGTTGGAAGCAAATGTAGCAACAAATATCCTGGTATTCTTATGCTCTTCAAACAGATTGTCAAAGGTCTTTCCCACCGTTTTCTCAGAGGGGGTAAATCCGGGACGCTCCGCATTCGTGGAATCACACATCAGCGCAAGCACACCCTTTTTGCCCAGTTCGGCCAATCGCTGCAGGTCAATGGCATCACCGAATACCGGTGTGTAATCCACCTTAAAGTCTCCCGTGTGCACCACAATGCCGGCCGGAGAGTAAATTGCCAGCGCTGCCGCGTCTACGATACTGTGATTTGTCCTGATAAACTCCACTCGGAACTTACCCAGATTGATGGACTGTCCAAACTTCACCACCTTACGCTTGGTCCCCTTCATGAGATTATGCTCACGAAGCTTGTTTTCAATAATACCCATGGTAAGCCTGGTGGCATAGATAGGTATGTTAATATCTCTGAGCACATAAGGCAGCGCACCGATATGATCTTCATGCCCATGCGTGATAACAAAACCTTTCACCCTGTCAATATTATCCTTCAGATACGTCACATCCGGAATGACAAGATCGATTCCCAGCATGTCATCAGCCGGAAAGGATAACCCACAATCTACCACAACAATACTGTCTTCATACTCAAAGGCAGTAATGTTCATACCGATTTGTTCCAGGCCTCCCAGAGGTATTACCTTTAGCCCGGAACTGCTTTTATTCTCTTTTTTCTTCAATTAATTCTCCTCCAATTTCTTTCTTTATACTATTTAACAGCCTCAGGTCCTGACTCCGCAATCCAGTAGAAACTCAAACGGTAAAGCAGTCTTTTTTTCAGATCCTCCAACAATCATCTTAGAAAAAGATACCGTGCCACGCTCCTTACGGTGTAATTCATAATGACGGTGTTTTGTTTCCGGTAAAGCGCACTCTCCATCTCGCAGCCCGCAAAACCGCCGTTATAATTGCCCCGGTGGATCAGGTTCAGCCCATTTAACAGCTGATCTTAAACAAATTCTATATCATCCAGCATGCTTTGGAATACACCGGCCACAGCGGAAAGCTCCTCGTCGTCGGACACAACGGAAAATACACTCTCTTCCTCCCCGTCGCCTGATATATCTTTCAGAATCAACGCGTCTGCATCACCATCCTCCGCATCCGTAACAAGCACATAGTTCACCCCGCCGATCCTGGTCTGCTCCAAAACATAAAATTCAACGGGCTCGTCCCCGTCCGCCTGAAATGTTATTTTTTCCAATTTCGCCATAATTACTCCATACTGCGTCTGTCAAGATAGCCCTGCAGGATCAGGGCTGCCGCTATCATATCTACATAGTTCTTCCTGTTCTCCCTGCGAACGCCAGCTTCCATCATAATTTTATCTGCCGCTACCGTTGTCAGCCGCTCATCCCACATATATACCGGAAGCCCTGTTCTGCGTTCCAGCTTGTCCTTAAATTCCTGCGTAAGTTCCGCACGCACACCCTCGGTGGCGTTCATATTCTTAGGCATTCCCAGAACAATCTCCGCCACCTCATATTCGACAATCAGTTCCTCTATCCTTGCAAGAGTCTGCCTCAGTTTGTTCTCTTCCTTACGCCGGATAATCTCTATCCCCTGCGCCGTTACAAGCAGGCTGTCGCTGATTGCGACACCCACTGTCTTTGAGCCGAAATCAAGCCCCATTATACGCATAGCCGCCCTCCGCGCCAGTCTTCACAGTCGGCTTCACCCGTTACTGCCAGTTTTTCGTACGAATATATTCCGTCAGCAATTCTTCCACAAGCTCGTCACGCTCCACTTTCATGATCAGGCTGCGGGCATTTCTATGGCTGGTAATATACGTGGGGTCACCGCTCATGATATAACCCACGATCTGATTCACCGGATTATACCCCTTTTCCGTCAACGCTTCATACACAGTCGCAAGCACCAGTTTCGCTCCGGTGTCGGGTTCTGTCTCTACTTTGAAGTATTGTGTATTTCCTACGTTCTGCATATTCCTCCTCATTCCTTTGCAACACTCTGACCACAAACAATCTCCGGGAAGAATTGCTCTTTCCCCTTACCATTTACTATAACTCATTTATTCTCAAATATCAAGTCTTGCTAATTTCGCAGGATCTCCTCCGTCAGAAATCCTGTCGGCTTTACCCGGACTATCGAGTTGGCCGGCGGCGCCTCCGCCGCTTTCACCGCCACCCTGACATAATCCTTTGTGTGCCCGATCCGCCAAAGCTCACCTCCTGTTTCCGCCGTGTCCTCCAGAAGCACCTCTGCTTCCCGGTCTATGTATGCCTGCCGAAACTCCCGGGACTGTCTCTTTTCCATGGCAAGCAGTTCGTCACTCCTTTGGCGCTTCGTCTGCTCCGGAACCTGATCCGGCATCCCTGCCGCAGCCGTCCCCCTGCGCCCGGAAAACTTAAAAACGTGCATCTCGTAAAAACGGATCTTCTCCAGGAATTCCCTGGTCTGCTCAAACTCTCCTTCCGTCTCGCCGGGAAATCCCACGATGACGTCCGTTGTGATCGCCGGACGGTCAAAGGCATTGCGCAGATACTCCACACCGGCATAGTATTCCCCGGTGGTGTAATGTCTATTCATCCGCTTTAAGGTAGCGTCACAGCCGCTTTGCAGAGAAAGGTGGAAATGTGGACAAAGCTTCGGCAGAGACGCCAGACGCCGGGCCGCACCCTCTGTCACCACTCTCGGCTCCAGGGAGCTTAAGCGGATTCTCTCCAGCCCCGGCACCTCGTGTATTTTCTCTACCAGGCTGATCAGCCTGCTGTCACCGCTGTATGCTTTCCGGTCAAAGTCGATACCGTAAGAGCTGATATGAATCCCTGTGAGTACAATCTCCTTATATCCGGATTCCGTCAGCGCCCTCACCTCTGTCAGAATGTCCTCTTCCCTTCGGCTTCGCACTCTCCCCCTGGCATAGGGAATGGCACAGTAGGAGCAAAACTGATTGCAGCCGTCCTGTATTTTAATATACACCCGGGTATGCTCCGCCGGCCGCAGAAGCTGCATCTCCTCATACTCTGTCACTCTGCCAATATCCGGCACCGTGGTGTCCCCCAGAGTCTTGTCCGGTCTCCCCTCCGGATGCTGCCGGAAATAGCTTTCCAGGATGTCGGCAATCTCTCCCTTGCGATTATTCCCAATGCACAGGTCAACGCTCCCGTCCTTTTCCAGATCCTCCCGCCCCGTCTGGACATAGCACCCCACGGCCACCACCACCGCCCGGGGATTCAGCTGCTTTGCCCTGTGCAGCATCTGGCGGCTCTTTCTGTCCGCAATATTTGTGACCGTACAGGTATTGACAATATAAACATCCGCTTTACTGTCAAAGGGTACAATTCTGTACCCCTTTTCCTCCAGCTTTTGCTGCATAACGTCCGTCTCATAGGAATTCACCTTGCAGCCAAGGTTATGCAATGCTGCATTTTTCATGGGCTTTATTCTCCAATTTTATAATGTTTTTTCCTTGACTTTTACTGCCTTTGCCCTTAATATGTAGTCAGACACGAAGTCATTAAGGAGGTAAACAGATGAAGACAGTACAGATTTCCTTGAATTCCATTGACAAGGTAAAAGCTTTTGTAAATGATATTACCAAGTTTGATTATGATTTTGATCTGGTATCCGGCAGATATGTTATCGACGCGAAATCCATTATGGGTATCTTCAGTCTGGATCTTTCCAAGCCCATCGACCTGAACATCCACGCGGAAGAGGGCGTTGACGAGGTTCTGACCATACTGCAGCCCTATATCGTGTAGACATCAGGCTGCATACATAAGATAAGCTTTTATACGCAGGGAAGGGACAGGATTCCTTTCCCTGCGCCGTTTTTTTACTGAACCACGATCAATTCGTCTGTCTCCAGTGCAGTCTTAACCATTTCTTCTATCTTCTCGTCCAGATTCTTTTCATGCCGCCGGATAATGTTCACGTTAGGTTTGGTCACAGGATGCTTTGCCACAAATATGGTACAGCAGTCCTCATACGGAAGAATAGAGGTTTCAAAAGTCCCTATCCTCTTGGCCGATGTCACAATCTCTTCCTTGTCAAAGCCGATCAGGGGCCGGTAAACCGGAAGGTGGCAGACTTCGTTGGTTGCAATCAGGGAACCCATGGTCTGTGACGCCACCTGCCCGATGCTTTCCCCCGTAACCAGTCCCAGGCACTCTGTCTCGTCTGCAATATGCTCCGCTATCCGCATCATATAACGGCGCATGATAATGGTCAGCTCCTCATGAGGACATTTTTCATGAATATAGAGCTGAATATCGGTAAAATTAATGACATGGAGATAGATGGGACCCGTATACTTAGAGATCAGCCGAGCCAGGTCTTCCACCTTCTGCTTCGCCCGCTCACTGGTATAGGGCGGCGCATGGAAATAAACGGCGTCAATCTTGACGCCTCTTTTGGCAATCATATAGCCGGCGACAGGGGAATCGATTCCTCCGGAAAGAAGCAGCATTGCTTTCCCACCCGTTCCCACCGGCATTCCCCCGGGACCGGGAATTACTTCCGAATAAATATATATTTTCTCTCTGATCTCCACATTCAGCAGAATTTCCGGCTCATGAACGTCTACACTCAGCTCCGGGTAGGCATTCAAAAGTACCTCCCCCAGATCCGCATTGACTTCCATGGACTCCTTCGGATAATTCTTGCGTGCCCGCCTGCAATGCACCTTAAAGGTCTTATGCCTGTCAGGATATACATCTCCCACATACCTGACTATCGTTTCGCAAAGCCTGTCAAAGCCCTCGTCCTCCACATAGATCATGGGGCAGATCCCCACGATCCCAAAAACATGCTGAAGCTGCCCTATGGTATCCTCATAATCGAATTCCCCCTGGGCCTCTACATAAATACGTCCCTGAGTCTTGGTAATCAGGAACTTTCCCTCACATTTTTTCAGCGCAAACTTGATCTGATGAATCAGCGCGTCTTCAAATAAGTGGCGATTCTTTCCCTTAATGGCAATTTCCGCGTATTTTATTAAAAATGCCGTAAACATTTTCCGTCTCCTCTTAATATGGCCGTACGATCCCGATTCCCGTAATGTCTTCACCGGACAATATCTGCAGGCACCGTGCCCAAATCTTCTATCTGCGCTGGTACTTCCTCAGCATAGGAATTTTATCATACATTTCCCTCAATGTATAGTCCAATTCTTCTTTTGTAGTATACACCGAAAAGCTGAACCGTATGGTGGATTCCAGCAGCGGCTTTTCCACGCCGATGGCTTTCAGCGTCGCGGAGGGCTGCGGCTTGCGGGCAGCACATGCGCTGCCTGCCGAGACATAGATCCCGCTGTCCTCCAAAGCATGCAGCAGCACCTCGCTGCGAACCCCGGGAACGGACACACTGACAATATGGGGAGCCGTTCCTTCCCCGTCAGGTTTGCCGGGAACAAGTCCGTTGATGCGGACATCTTCTATCCTTCTGACATTTTCCATGAAATATTTCTTGTGCTGATACAGATTGATTATATCGCTGTCATAATGATGATACAAAAGCTCTGCGGCCTTTGCCATGCCTGCGGCACCGGGCACATTATCCGTACCGGAGCGAAGGTTCATCTGCTGTCCTCCGCCGTAGATGATGGGCCGGATTTTTACCTTCTCTCCGATGTACAAAACCCCGATCCCCTTGGGCCCGTGAATCTTGTGCCCGCTGACCGACAACAGGTCGATTCCCATTCTCTTGGGATAAATCCGCGCCTTTCCAAAGCCCTGCACGGCATCCACGTGGAACAGTGTATACGGATTGATCTGCTTGATCATAGCGCCCGCCAGCTCTATGGGCTGTATGGAGCCGATCTCATTGTTGATATACATGATGGAAACCAAAATTGTTTCCGGTGTCATTGCTCTTCTCAGGTCGTCCAGGGAAATCTGCCCCCAGGCATTTACCGGCAGATAAGTGACATGAAAGCCCTCCGACTCCAGATAAGCACAGGTTTTCAAAACTGCCGGATGCTCAATCTGGGTAGTAATAATATGCTTCCCCCTCCTGCTGCCCGCAAAGGCACAACCGGTCAGCGCCATGTTATCCGATTCCGTTCCGCCCGAGGTAAAAATAATTTCTTTTTCATTTACCTTCAGCAGCTTCGCCATCGTTTCTTTCGCATAACGAAGATAATTCTCTGCCTGCACACCTTTCATGTGAAGGCTGGAAGGATTTCCGTAATCTTCGCACATTATTTTAGTCATCAGCTCCGCCACTTCCGGAAGCACGCGTGTGGTGGCTGAATTGTCCAAATATACTTCCATATTGCATCTCCTGCTCTCTCTTATTTCTATTATATGCGCCACCCCACCATTGGTACGTTACTATTAAGCCTCCGTCTCATACCCGATCCAGGCAAGTACAGTCATCCCCGCGGTCTCTGTGCGCAGGATCCTTCTGCCCAGAGTAACCGGCTGTATTCCGTTCTTCACGGCCTCCTGTATCTCCTGCTCTTCAAATCCTCCCTCCGGGCCGATAAACACCGCCACACTCTGCTCCGCTTTCAACCCGCCGATGATTTCACGGGTCTTCTCCATATCCTCCGCCAGCTCATAGGGAATGATTCTGACGTCCATTGCCGCCGCCATCTCCACAGCCTGGCGAAAGCTCATGACCCCGGAGACCTCCGGTATGACTCCCCGTTTGCTCTGCTTGGCTGCTGCCTCCGCAATTCCCTGCCAGCGCTTTACCTTTGCCGCCGCTTTTCCCTCATCCAGCTTTACCACACAACGTCTGGCAGAAACAGGAATGATCCGGTATGCTCCCAGCTCCACTGCCTTCTGAATAATCAGCTCCATCTTATCCGCCTTTGGCAGCCCTTGAAACAGATACACTTTTACCGGCAGCTCTGCATTTTCCTCTTTGATAAAGCGCAGTTCACATACCACCCTGTCCTCTTCCAGGGAAACGATGCCGCAGCGGTATTCCCTGCCGTCCTCTCCGTTACAGACGCTGATTTCCTCGCCGGCCCTCATACGCAGGACATTTCTGATATGATTCACGTCCGTCCCCAATATAACGACACTTCTGTCATTTACATTAATCTGACCCGGCTCTACAAAAAACTGGTACATCGTCTTCCCTCTTATTGATTCAGCACTAATTCCATAACAATCTCGTCCTCATCCCGCTCGGTTTCCGCAAAGCCAAACTGCTCATAAAGCTTCCTTGCGGCATCATTCCCTTCGATGCAACAAAGCACGACCTTGTCATACCTGCCGTCCTGCTTCAGGGCATCCAGTACCAGCCCGACGGCTGCCCTGTCGGCCGCATAAGTCGTCTGTTCTTCCGTAACCTTCAGCCCCAGCCTCCAGTTGCCCGGATCAATATCCTCTAATCGTATCATTTTACTTGCTGCTCATTTCCTGAAGATATTTTTCCGGGCCGTGACGGACACCCACTCGCCCTGCCTGGTCACCTCCAGCACCTCAAGGCCTGCCGCCGTAACCGCTTCCGTCACCGTGTCTTCCTTATCGTTGATGATCCCGGATGTGATATAAATCCCGCCCGGCTTCATATGGTTCACAATCACAGGCGACAAGGGCACCAGGACGTCCGCCAGAATATTTGCCACCACAATATCATAGCAGCCGTAACCCACTCTGTCCTGTACTTCCCTGTCCGTGATGATATTTCCGATCAGCAGGCATAAGCGCTCCGGTGCAATGCCGTTTGCCTCGCGGTTCTGAGCCACCGCCTCCGCGGCACAGGGATCCAGGTCCGTCCCCAGGGCATGCTTCGCCCCGAACATCAGGGCCAGAATGGAGAGGATACCGCTTCCCGTCCCCACATCCAGCAGCTCCGTCTCTGCTGTCACATATTTTCTCAGCTGCCGGATGCAAAGCTGTGTAGTCTCGTGCATACCGGTGCCAAAGGCCGTTCCGGGATCGATATGGAGCACCATCCGGTCTTTGTCCTCCGGCCTCACTTCCTCCCAGGAAGGGATCACCAGTATATCGTCGATATGGAACTGATGGAAATACTGCTTCCAGTTGTTGATCCAGTCAATATCCTCCGTCTCGTCCACCGTGACGGTACCCTCCCCGATGTCACAGAAAGCCCTCAGGTCCTCCAGCTCTCCCTTTACCTTCTCCAGTACCGTTTCCGTATCCGTTGCTTCCCCCTGCACCTCCAGGCTTCCGTCATCCTTCTTCTCCACAAAGAAGCTCAGGTACGCAATCCCGTCATCTGCGGGCCCTTCCGGCAGAATATCCACAAACATCCGCTCTTTCTCCAGAGCGGTAAGAGGCACCTTATCCTCAATCTGAGCCCCCTCAAGCCCAATATCATACAGGGCGCTGATAATAATATCCTCCGCATCCGTCACTGTCCTGATCTTAAATCTGACCCACTTCATAATTCTTCCCTTTCCGCCGCATCAACGGCATGAACATTCCTTTGATTCCTTTCCGAAAGCCCCAGTGCCAGAAAAAGGAAGGGTGTGCTTAAGACCTGCTGAAAGCCTGTCAGGGAGACAGTCCCGTACAGGATCAGGGCCAGCAGGCCCGGCAGATAGCTACGGTATCTGCGCGCAGCGGATGCGAAAATCCCCAGATAGCAGACCGTCCCCGCCACCCCCAGATTCAGCAGATGGTTAATCCACTCATTGTGAGCGTTTGCAAACACCGTCCCCGACCATCTGCCACCCAATGCGGGAATGTCTCCCTGGGAAAAGGCAGCATACATGTACTCCGCAAAGCAGTCCGGACCCACGCCGAATAGCTTCTGCAGGAAGCCGCCCTGCCGAAAGCCCTGCAGAGTAAGCACCCAAAGGGCGCCTCTTCCGTTTCCCCAGCCCCCTTCAAAGGAACCGCGCAGAGAAAAGGCTAAAACTCCCGCCACCCCTGCCAGGGCAAGAATTGCCACAATACTCATGGCAATGCGCCGGAGCAGTCGTTTTTTTCCCGGATCCCGCAGCAAACGGCCAAGCCCGATATACAGGCTCAATCCTGCCGCAGCGAGTACCCACCAGCCCTGCCAGTCCACCAGCATCCTGCTGAAACCGTCCGGCGGTATCGCTTCCCGGGCACTGAGACCGATCAACTTTGTCAACAGCCCGTACAGCGGCAGCAAAAGGCTTACGCCTGTCCCCAAAGCAATACCCCGCCTGAAAATTCCGGCATCCCATACGCCCAAAATCATACACACAAAGAGGCATACTGCCACCAGTACAATTCCGATGTCGCTGCCCTGAATCATGAGCATTGTCAACGCCATAATGCTTACAAGGTATGCAGCAAAACGCTTCCACCGGGCCCGGCCCTTTAAATATGCCGCCACGGAAAATGCCGCAAACACACTGCAATACCCGCAAAACCAGTTAATATTTCCTATGGTGGACAGCATGTGGCTGTATTCCCAGCTGTCCGTATTAAATCCCTTCAGCAGGCCCAACGGATCCAGACCAAGCCGATGGCACATTCCCAATACAAGCACGACAAAGAAAGCGGCTTCCCCTGTCAACAGAGAATACTGCTTTTCATCATAACACCTGGAGACAAAAAAATAAATACCTGTAAACAGTAATTGAGAAAGAGCCCCCATATACCATTCGTTATAGCCTGACCATGCCGTCGCCTGGTAACGGCTGAAAAGGGCAGACAAAATCACGGCCGCCCCGTAACACAGCACCCATATATCTACCGCGCTCAGCCTTTGCCTGCATCCGGTCACAGCCCGCTGTTCTTTCCGGCCCGTTCCCCTTTCCTCCGGTTTCCCTGTCTCCCCGCCGGGCCTTACCCGGCGGAGCATCGGCCCCCGAATGCTCTGCCAGGCGCTTATCGCAATCCATGCACCCAGGCAAAAAACAGCCACGTTTCGAAACAGCGTATATTTAGTGTCTCCCAGCTTCCAATATGTACCGCCCGTATAGAGCGGCAGGGCTGCGGTCAGCCCGATTATAAAAAGATGGCACAGCAGGCTTAAAAATTCCATACCGGTTTATTTCCAAAGTTTCTTTTTCTTGCCGTTTTTGCCGCCGTTATCTTTTGTGTCTTCCTCAGACTCCTTGCGGCCGGACATCTTAGCCGCCGCGTTCAATGTATCGCCCGTCAGCTCGTCAAACTGCTTCAGCAGTTCTTTTGCCTCCGGCTTCAACTTATCGGGAACCTGTACCACCAGCGTTACATAATGGTCTCCTCTCATGTCCTTATTTCTCCATGAGGGCACACCTTTGCTGCGCAGACGAACCCTGGTGTCGGTCTGTGTACCGGGCTTGACGTCATAAATTACCTTTCCGTCCACCGTATCAATCAGAATTTCGCCGCCCAGTGCAGCAACCGCAAAGGACACGGGTACTGTAGAGTAAATATCAAAATCCTGCCTCTGGAAGATAGGATGACGGCCTACAATGACCTCTATCAGCACATCGCCTCTGGGACCTCCGTTAATGCCGGGCTCTCCCAGCCCCGGCAGACGTGTAGACTGTCCGTTGTCGATACCTGCGGGAATATCCACAGAATAACGCTTTTTCATGGGAATATATCCCGTACCCTGACAGTCGCTGCACTTGTCTTTGATCACCTTACCGGTACCCTGACAGTCAGGACAGGTCTGCACATTGCGGACCGTACCGAATATGTTCTGCTTGATCGTTACCACCTGGCCCTTACCGCCGCAGGTAGAACAGGTCTGGGCACTGGTTCCGGGCTTTGCGCCGCTGCCGTTACAGGTCTTACAGGTCTCCTTCACTGTCAGCTCGACTTCCTTTTTGCAGCCAAACACCGCTTCCTCAAAGGTAATACGCACACTGGCTCTCAGATTTGCTCCCCGCATAGGACCGTTACTATGACCGCGGCTTCTTCCGCCGCCGAAAAGATCACCGAATATATCGCTGAAAATGTCACCAAAATCAGCGCCGCTGAAGTCAAAGCCGCCAAAGCCGCCGGCACCGCCCTCTCCAAACGCCGCGTGTCCAAACTGATCGTACTGACGCCGCTTCTCCGGATCACTCAAAACGGCATAGGCCTCGGAAGCTTCCTTAAACTTCTTTTCCGCCTCCGCATCACCCGGATTCATGTCCGGATGGTACTTTTTTGCCAGCACTCGATATGCCTTTTTAATTGCCGCATCATCCGCGCCTTTGTCAACACCAAGGACCTCATAATAGTCCCTCTTCTGCTCTGCCATAACCCACCTCGCCACAAGCTGCCGCGCTTTAGGCAGGGAACGCTCCTGCTTGATTCTGTTTGGAACACTCCCCGCCCAAAGCCGGTCACTTTTATTTTATTGATAAAGAATGATTGCCCTTATACTTCCCTGAAATCTCCGTCAATCACATCATCCTGGGGAGCCGCACCGCTCACATCGGGACCTGCCCCCGGGTTTGCACCCATATCAGGTCCTGCTCCGCCCTGTGCCTGCTGCATGTTCTCATACATCTTGGTAAACAGGGATTGTGCACTGTTTGTCAGCTTCTCTTTCGCGGCTCTCAGCTCATCCAGATCGCTGTCGCTCATTTCCTGATCCTTGGTTCTCTCCAGAATAGCTTTGACTGCGTCAAGATCCGCCTGCACGACTGACTTATCGCTTTCGCTGATCTTATCACCCACCTCTTCCAGGGCCTTCTCTGTCTGGAACACGAAGGAGTCAGCGTCATTTCTAGTCTCAATGGCTTCCTTCCGCTTCTTATCCTGAGCCTCGAACTCAGCAGCTTCCTTGACGGCTCTGTCAATTTCGGCATCGGACATATTGGAGCCTGCGGTAATCGTGATATGCTGTTCCTTGCCGGTACCCAGATCCTTTGCAGAAACGTTTACAATACCGTTTGCGTCAATATCAAAGGTTACTTCGATCTGAGGTACGCCTCTCCTTGCAGCAGGGATGCCGTCCAGACGGAACTGTCCCAGAAGCTTATTGTCTTTCACAAACTGACGCTCGCCCTGTACCACCACAATATCAACAGCAGTCTGATTATCGGCCGCAGTGGAAAAGATCTGGCTCTTCTTGGTAGGAATCGTTGTATTTCTCTCAATCAATCTGGTAGCCACGCCGCCCATGGTCTCGATAGACAGAGACAGGGGAGTCACATCCAGCAGCAGAATATCTCCGGCACCTGCATCACCTGCAAGCTTGCCGCCCTGCACGGAAGCGCCGATGGCCACACACTCGTCAGGGTTCAGTGTCTTGCTGGGCTCCTTGCCGGTCATCTGTCTCACCTTATCCTGCACTGCCGGGATACGTGTGGAACCGCCTACCAGAAGCACCTGGCCCAGATCCGCATTGGTCAGGCCCGCATCCTTCATGGCGTTCTGTACAGGAATCGCCGTCCTTTCCACCAGGTCATGAGTCAGCTCATCAAACTGCGCACGGCTCAGGTTCATATCAAAGTGCTTGGGGCCATCGGCGGTAGCAGTAATGAAAGGCAGGTTGATATTTGTAGTCATTGCGCTGGAAAGCTCCTTCTTTGCCTTCTCAGCCGCTTCCTTCAGTCTCTGCATTGCCATTTTGTCACCGGAAAGGTCTACGCCCTCCGCCTTCTTGAACTCGGACAGCATCCACTGAATGATCTTGTTATCAAAATCATCACCGCCAAGATGAGTGTCGCCGTTGGTAGCCAGCACTTCTATTACACCGTCACCGATCTCGATAATAGACACGTCAAAGGTTCCGCCGCCCAGGTCATATACCATGATCTTCTGCTCTTTCTCGTTGTCCAGGCCGTACGCCAGCGCAGCAGCGGTGGGCTCGTTAATAATACGCTTTACGTCCAGGCCGGCAATCTTTCCAGCGTCCTTGGTTGCCTGACGCTGCGCATCATTAAAATATGCAGGAACGGTAATAACCGCCTCTCCTACCTTTTCGCCCAGATAACTCTCTGCGTCTGCCTTCAGCTTCTGCAGGATCATGGAAGAGATCTGCTGAGGAGAATACTTTTTGCCGTCAATCGTCCGGCCGTTGTCGGTACCCATATCTCTCTTAATGGATGAAATCGTCTTCTCAGAGTTGGTAACTGCCTGTCGCTTGGCAGGCTCACCCACCAGCCTCTCGCCGGTCTTCGTAAAAGCCACCACGGAAGGAGTCGTTCTCGCACCCTCCGCATTGGCGATAACAGTAGGCTTACCACCCTCCATGACAGCCACGCAGCTGTTTGTTGTTCCCAGATCAATACCGATAATCTTGCTCATTTTCATATCCTCCTAATATATACTATATGCTGTATTTTTATTGGTTTCCTGCTTATCATAACCGATTTGCTCTTTCAGCGGTTCAGCTCACAACTGCTACCATGGAATGACGAACCACCGTGTCCCGATAGGTGTAACCCTTCTGGAGCTCCTGGGCAACCACCCCTGATTCATATTCTTCGCTTTCCACCTGCATCACTGCATTGTGAAGATTGGGATCAAATTCCCGGCCAACCGCCTCGATGGGCTTCACGCCGATATTTTCAAGTTCTGTCAAAAGCTGTCTGTAAATGCGGTTCATACCGTCTACAAAGGGATCTTCCTTCTTATCCTCCGGCACCGTGGCCATTCCTCTTTCAAAATTATCCACCACAGGAAGGATTTTCTCAATCACGCTTTTTGCTCCGGTTTCAAACATGGCCTGCTTTTCCTTCTCCGTACGGTTGCGGAAATTTTCGAATTCTGCAAGCTGCCGTTTTACCTTATCCTCCAACTGTGCAATCTGCTCCTTAAAGGCCTCTGCTTTCTTGTCCTGTTTGGCCTGTTTCTTCGCGGCTTTTCTGGCCTCCCTGCTTTCCGGAGTGCCGCCGGCCGCTTCGTCTTCCGGCCTTATGTCCTCACCGTCGGCTTTCCCGCCTTCCTCTGCATCGGACTGCGCCTCGGTACCGCCGGTCTCGTTTTCATCCTCCAGCCCAACATCCTCGCCGTCTTCTGCCAAAGCCTCGCTCTGTTCCTTCTTCAATACTTCATTTTCCTGTTCTGCCATAGCACTCTCCATTCCGCCGTATACCCGGCATTTTCAGATGAAACTCAGAAATTTCAGCCCGCGTACTCTGCAGACCTAAGTTTTCTTTTCACCGGGATGAAATTCATCCTTGTATAATTCGTCAAGCTGTGTCTGTATGGTTCTCAACGTACCTATCACTCTGTCGTAATCCATCCTTTTAGGCCCGACGATGCCGATGGATCCCTTCATACCGCCGCCCAGCTCGTAGGTAGCTGTCACTACACTGCAATCCCTCATGCTCTGCACCGGCGTTTCCTCACCGATATAGACCTGAATTCCTGTGCTGTCCCCGTTATTGAAGGTCTCCTGAAGCAGCTCTTCCAGCTGCTGCTTTTCCTCAAAGGTATTGATCAGCTCACTGGCCTTCTCCTGATCTGCCAGCTCCGGATACCGGAAGATATTGTTGGTACCGCTGGTGTAAATCTCCAGCGCTTCCTCCGCCCTGATCGCCTCCGCCACCGCATCAATGACTTCACTGACTATATCACTGTGAATCCCGGCCTGCTCCTTCATAACCGTTATCATACCGAGATTGATCTCGTCTATGCACAGGCCTCCAAGCGTAGTATTCAACAGGATGTTCAGCTTCAGCAGCGTCTCGTCTGACATTTCCTCGTTGACCTGGAGAATATTGTTTTTGATCACATTCCCCTCAATGACGATAACCGCCAGAATCTGGTGTACATCCACTCTGGACAGCTGGATAAATTTCAGCTTGTTCCTTTCGGTCTGAGGTGCCGAGACCAGCGTTGCATACTGGGTGTTCTGAGCCAGAACCTTCGCCACCTGCTTCAGCAGAAGCTCCATCTTGTCCTGGCGCTCTACCAGCATCTCCTTCATCTCCACGACCTCCCGGGCCTTCTCTTCCATCATGGTATCCACATAGAGACGATACCCTTTATCGGAAGGAATCCTGCCGGCAGAGGTGTGTGGCTGAAGAATATACCCCATCTCCTCCAGATCTGCCATTTCGTTGCGTATGGTGGCCGAACTTAAATTCAGGTCAGTGAATTTAGAAATGGTTCTGCTGCCGACCGGTTCCCCCGTCTCCAGGTAATTGCGGATGACTGCCTGCAGGATCTTTTTCTTTCTTTCATCCAGCTCCACTTCTTCACCTTCCCTTTCCGTTATTAGCACTCATCCCGGAAGAGTGCTAACACTCGTTGCATTTAAAATATCACCTTGGGTATCTATTGTCAACTAATTTTCCCCAAAAAAATATAAATAAATTATAAAACCGGATAGGAATACAAAAAACCCCGCATTCCCAAATGGAAACACGGAGCTTTTTGTTGGACAGGAGTATTTTAACGGTATATAACCGACAGTAATCTGCTGTTTCTTTAAATATAGAAGTTGCCGGCAAAATCCTTGTTCATCACATAGTAAACCATATTCTCTTCCGGCTTTACATACAGTTCTATACTGGTCAGTTCACCAAGTTTCTGCTTCAGGTCATATTTCCATACGTCCCTGGCTATCTTCACCAGATCCTCTTCCGAATAGGACTTGCCAGAAAACTGAACGCATACGGATGTCTTCAAATCTGCCTTCTTTGCAGGAGCCTTCTTCACCGAGGGCTTTCTGCCAGGAGTCTTCCTCACGGTCTCCTTCTTCGCCTCCGGCTTCTTAGCAGTATCCTCCGCCTTCTTAACAGGTTCGGCTGCTTTCACATCCGCCGCCTTCTCTTCCGCCTTAACTGCAGTCTTCTCTTCTACCTTCTGTACAATGTTCTTAACGGCTGTTTCCGCAGCCTTTACTTCCGGTTTTGTGGTTGTTTTCTTTGCTGGTGCCATGATTATCTCCCTCCTTATGGTTGGTCATAACTTTTCATTCGGCAGTATATATTTACTCTTCGGATAAAGTAACGAATGTTTATCATCGATAGTTTACTTCTTTTCATAAAAAATGTCAACCGAAAACTGATTTCTTTGTTATTCTTTACGCTGCCAGTCCGAAATATGCAAGTACTATAATTCCCAGGACAATGCGATACCAGCCGAATACTTTGAAGTCATGCCTCTTAATATATCCCATAAGGAACCGGAGCACGAGCAGGGAAACCAAAAAGGAAACCACCGTTCCCACAGCCAGCAGGGTGAGATCCGTGCCGGTAAAGTTCAAACCGAATTTTACCACCTTCAGCAGACTGGCCCCAAACATCACCGGTACTGCCATGAAAAAAGTAAATTCCGCCGCCGTGGTTCTGGATACCCCGATCAGGATGGCTCCCAGAATGGTGGCACCGGAACGGGAAGTTCCCGGCAGCGCTGCCGCCATAAGCTGGCAGAGGCCTATGAACAACGCCGCTTTGTATGTTATGTCCGACAAACTGTTGATCCTTGGGTTCCTGTCTTTGTTCCTGTTTTCAATAATCAGGAACAATGCGCCTACCAATGCCAGCATTACCGCAACGACAATAACACGAATGCTTACTCCAGAGCCCGGCAGCGTTTTTGCAAATTGCTCTTCCACCTTATCATCCAGAAGCAGACCGTAAGCCACCGCCGGAATACATGCCACTGCGATTTTTACCCACATCCAGAAAGCGTCCATACTTAAGGCGCAGCCTCCGGGCAGGGAAGGATCCTTCTGGCTCTTTACCAGCTTTGCCTTTGATTTTGAAGAGTCCCTGTTATAAAAGGGCCATATCTGATGCCAGAACAGCACCACCACCGCCAGGATCGCCCCCAATTGTATCACAACATCAAACATTTCAAAAAATCCCTCGCTGGTGCCTTCAAAAGGCAGCAGCTGCTCCACCAGGATCAGATGCCCCGTGCTGCTGACAGGCAGCCACTCCGTGATGCCCTCCACAATACCGTATATGATCGCCTTGAAAAAATCCAACATAATTCTGTCCCATCCCTTTCTGTCCGTCCCGACGACATCAGCCCGGCGGATATTTCTTTCCAATTCCTTATGCGTGCAGGAGCACAAATATACCCTTATGCGTCCAGGTATGCCTGCAGTTTATCAAAGCAGTTTTCGGCATCCTCGTATCCCTGCCGGTACAGGGCCTTCAGCTTTTCCGCATTCTTTTCCACCCTGCCCACATCATTTGCTTTCCCAGGCCGAATGACAAAAGCCCCCCCGGCCGCCTGCTGTCTTTCTATATATGCCAGCTGCTCATTATAATTAATGTGGCGCTCTGCCATAAGCTCCCATACCTTCGGATATTTCGCATAGCGAAGCTTGAATAAAGCCAGCTGTGAGGTAGGCCTGCGCACAAATCCGGCCTCCTTCGTCATCACCACCACATTTTTCCGATTCCCGTCCATCACGGATTTCTGCAGGGGAATGGCATCGCTGATTCCCCCGTCCAAATAAAGCCCGCCGTCTATCTTCACGTTTCTGGACACCAGCGGCAAGGAGGCAGACGCACGAATCTTGTCAATGTCCTTCTTCATATCCAGAATGCGGAAGTACTCCGGCCGCCCCTGTACAATATTCGTAGCCACACTGTATGCCTTTCCCTGATATTTGTCAAACGTCTCATAATCATAGGGATGCAGATATTCGGGAATCAAATGATAGCATATATCCGCATGAAACAGATCCCCCGTGGTCAGCAGACTTCTCGGACTGCAGTAATATCCGGTATCCAGATAATCCACATTCACGTCAAACGCCCTGCCGCGCTGCTTTGACAAAAAGCTGCACATACTGCACGCCCCTGCCGACACCCCGTACACACTTGAAAATTCAATCCCCTTATCCAAGAACAGATCCAGAACCCCGGCGGTATATACCCCCTTCAGTCCGCCGCCCTCCAACACAAGCCCGGCATGATACATAATCGCTTCCTTCTTCCTATCTGATTTTTCAACCTTTATTATCAGTCTTTATTTCCGATTTATAATTCCAACCTATATTTTCAGTCCTTAATCTTGATTCTTTTTCAGACTGCATTGCCGTCGATCCTTCCCTTACGCATATTCCGTTCTCACAAATCTTCGCAGTGCCTCCAGGGACCGCTCTACCTTATCCGTATCAATACAGTATGCCATACGGAAATACCCCGGCGCCCCGAAGGTATCCCCCGGAACCAGAATCAGATCATACTTTAAAGCCTTACTGCAAAACTCCTTGGCATCCTCCTCCAGGGCTTTCGGGAAAATGTAAAAGGTTCCCCCGGGCTTCACACAGGTAAATCCCAGCTCCGTCAACTCCCTGTAAAGAAGATTTCTGTTTGTCTCATAAACCTTCATATCTGCCGTCTTATCCAGCACCTCTGCCACCGCCAGCTGAATGATGGACGGAGGACAGTTATGCCCGATTCCCCTTGAGATCTGAACGCACATATAGATCATCTCTTCCGCATCCTTGCAACGGGGACTCACTGCCACGTATCCGATCCTCTCCCCCGGAAGAGAAAGGGACTTGGAGAAGGAATAGCACATGACGGTATTGTCATAAAACTGGGAAACGCAGGGTGCCTCCTGCCCGTCAAATACAATCTCACGATAAGGCTCATCGGAGATCAGGTAAATCTCATGGCCGTACAGTTCTGCCTTTGCCGTAAGCAACCCTGCCAGGCGCTCCAGTGTCTCCCCCGAGTATACCACGCCGGAGGGATTGTTGGGCGTGTTTAACAATACCGCCATCACCTTCTCCGTCAGCATTTCCTCCAGCCTGTCAAAATTGATCTGAAAACTCTCCGTATCCGGCGGCACCACCTTAAGCGACGCTCCTGTCAGATCTACATAAGGGTGATATTCCGGAAAGAAGGGGGCAAAGGTCAAAACCTCATCCCCCAGCTCCGTCACCAGGCGAAAAGCATGCGCCAGCGCTCCCGCAGCACCGGAAGCCATAAAAATGTGCTCCTTACGATAGGGCAGCCCAAAGCGCTTCTCCAGGGATGCCGCCACAGCCTCCCTGACACTGGTGATTCCCAGATTCGGGCTGTATCCGTGAAGCTCTCCGCTCTCTCTGGTAGTCAGCAGCTCCACCATCTTATCCGTAAATTCCCGGGGAACGGGTACGGAAGGATTGCCCAGGCTGTAATCAAAAACATTCTCATACCCTATTTCCTTTCCTCTTTCCGCCGCAAACTCCGCAAGCTGCCGGATGACCGATTTCCCCGACAGCATATCCCTGTACTTTTGCACTAACATGATTTCTTACCCGCCTTTCACAAACCTGTTTTATTCCTCCGCCCAGACCAGCGCACACTTTACCGCCTTATTCCAGCCCTTTAGCAGCTTCTCACGTTTTTCTTCTTCCATACCGGCCTCAAAAACTCTGCCGATTTGCCAGTTTTCCCTGATTTCTTCTTTATCCATCCAGTAGCCCACCGCCAATCCGGCCAGATAGGCCGCCCCCAGAGCCGTGGTCTCAATGCACTTCGGCCTGTGAACCGCCGTATTCACAATATCCGCCTGGAACTGCATCAGGAAATCATTTGCGCTTGCCCCGCCATCCACCTTCAGGCTCTTTAAACACATCCCACTGTCCCGTTCCATGGCCCGCAGCACATCCGAGGTCTGGTACGCAATGGATTCCAGCGCCGCACGGATAAAATGCTCTTTGCTGCAGCCCCTCGTAATTCCCACCACCGTCCCCCTGGCATACTGGTTCCAATAGGGCGCGCCCATTCCGGCAAAAGCCGGAACCACATAAACTCCGGCAGTATCCTCCACGGCCTCACAATACTCCTGCGACTGTCCTGCACTCCTGATCATGCGCATGCCGTCCCGCAGCCACTGTACTGCCGCACCCGCCACGAATACGCTGCCCTCCAGAGCATACTCCGGCTCCCGGGAAATCCCGGCGGCAATAGTGGTCAGAAGTCCCGATTGGGAGGCAATAGCTTTTCGCCCGGTATTCAACAAAAGGAAACATCCGGTTCCATATGTATTTTTCACCTCTCCCTGCTCAAAGCAGCACTGGCCGAACAGGGCAGCCTGCTGATCCCCCGCCGCGCCGGCTATCGGAATCTCTCCCCCCAGCACGGAAGCATCCGTATATCCGAAGATACAGCCGGAAGGCTTCACATCCGGCAGAATGCAGGCCGGGATGCCAAACCTCTCCATGATCTCCCGGTCCCAGCAAAGCCTGTGGATGTCAAACAACATGGTTCTGGACGCATTGGTATAGTCCGTGACGTGTACCGCCCCCCCTGGTCAGATTCCAAATCAGCCAGGTATCCACCGTGCCAAAGAGCAGATCCCCGGCCTCCGCCTTCTCCCGCGCCCCCGGCACGTTCCTTAAGATCCACGCAATCTTGGAGGCACTGAAATAAGCATCGGGAATCAGGCCGGTCCTCTCACGGATCTTGCCGTCAAAGCCGTCTGTTTTCAATTCCTCGATCATATCGGCGGTTCTGCGGCACTGCCATACAATGGCATTGCAGACCGGTTCCCCCGTATACTTATCCCAGAGAATCGTTGTCTCACGCTGGTTCGTGATGCCGATGGCAGCGATGTCCTCATGAGTGGCCCCCACCACCGCCATGCACTCGGCAGCTACCGCCAGCTGGGATGACCAGATTTCCATGGGATTATGCTCCACCCAGCCCGGCTGAGGGTATATCTGCGTAAATTCCTTCTGGGACATAGAGCAGATGTTCCCCATCTTGTCAAACAGGATACATCGGGAACTTGTCGTCCCCTGATCCAGCGCCATTACATATTTGCCCATAAGCTTCTCCCTTCAGACCTTCTCTACATTTTTGGTGGCAATCACATTCACGCCGGTGCCGCACACATTTTCCACCACCACATCCCCAATGCAGACCGGTGCCTGCAGCACAATCTCTTTCAGCGCTTTCACGCATTCCCCGATCTTATCCCTGGGAATATCCGCGACAGTCTTTACGGAGACTACAGGAAGCTCTCCGCCCTTTACCCGTACCAGGCTGGTAACGATACGCCTCGGATCCGTCAGTTCCTTTGTCACGTAATCCGCCCCTCTGGGACAGGTATTCCCGGTAATACTCTTTATATCCTTACCTTCCGTTTCCACGGCCACATTACAGCCCAGAGGGCATCCTATACAGACAAATTCCTTTTTTTCCATATTCCCACCCATTTCGTCTTACCTTTCGTTTTCCGCCGTCAGGGGCGGATCTACACTGTCGGCGCCGCTGCTTATTCCGGCGCACCAGGCCCGATACCGACTGGCTTTACCGACAACATCAGTTCCGATGCAGACTGCCCTTTCTCCGACAGCGCCAGGCTCTGAACTGCCCGACATTAGGACTGGCGGACGGAGAATGTGATTTCCCTCAGTCCCTGGAACTGTTCCAGCTCCGACTTTTTTAAAATAATCTGCTCCATCTCGCCGGGGGCAAGCGCCCTTTTCTTCCTGCTGCTCACCACTTTCCCGTTGAAGGAAACCTCTATCGCCGCGTCCTTATACACGCTCCCCACCCGGAAACGCACCACCTGAGTCTCCCCCATCCTGTGAGGATCAATACACACCGGAACCGTATAGCGTACACCGTTCACCGCCCGAATGGGAATCTCTCCTTTGGCTCCTGCCAGTCTGCCCTGCAGATATGCCGCCGCACACTTTCCCGCCTGTGCCGCCTCCTCAGAAACATAATCCACCAGATCATGAACATGCAATACATTGCCGCAGGCAAAAACGCCTTCCTTGTCCGTCTCCAGGCTCTCGTTGACCCTTGGACCATTGGTGGCCGGATTCATATCCACCCCAAGATTCCCCGACAGCTCATTCTCGGGGATCAGGCCGCAGGACAGGAGCAGCGTATCACAGGTAATCTCTTCCTCCGTGCCGGAGATCGGCCGGGAATTTTCGTCCACCTGCGCCACTACCACGGCCTCTACCCGCTCCTTCCCCTTGATGTCCACCACCGTATGGTTGAGCTTTAAGGGAATACCGAAATCGTCCAGGCACTGCACAATATTTCTCTTTAAGCCTCCGGAATAAGGCATCAGTTCCGCCACCAGCTTTACGTTTGCACCTTCCAGAGTCATACGGCGCGCCATAATCAGTCCGATGTCGCCGGAACCCAAAATCACAATCTCCCTGCCGGGCATTCTGCCCTCCATATTCACATAGCGCTGTGCCGTCCCGGCGGAATAGATACCTGCAGGCCGGTATCCCGGAATGTTCAGGGCCCCTCTGGAACGCTCCCTGCAGCCCATGGCAAGAATCACCGCTTTAGCTTCAATGGTGTAAAGCCCCTCCTGACGGTTCATTACCGTTATCAGCTTGCTGCCGGCCGCGTCGTTCGCTTTGCTGCTGCCTGCATTCTTTTTGCTTTCTGACATCTGCGTCAGATCTATCACCATAGTGTTCAGTTTACAGGGAATCTCCAGCTCCAGAACTTTCTTAATATACCTTTCCGCGTACTCCGGCCCTGTCAGCTCCTCCTGAAAGGTGTGCAGCCCGAAACCGTTATGAATACACTGATTCAGGATTCCGCCCAGCCTTGCATCCCGCTCAATGATAACCAGATCGTCCACACCGTTTTCTTTTGCTGCTGCGGCAGCCGCCAGTCCCGCGGGACCCCCGCCGATAATTACCAGATCCTTCTTCATTTGATCCTCCGTTCTATTTCCCTGCTTCTTTATTCCCGTTACTCTTCCTTCACGTTATATTACATTTTTTTACGCTTAATTCTCTTTCATCCTTCCCGTCAGGAACTCGCTTCCCTTGTCGTTCTTGCCGATCTCCGCCATATCCTTATCCAATTCTCTGGCCAGAATCTCCACCGTTCTCGGTGAACAGAAACCCGCCTGGCAGCGGCCCATTCCGGCCCTGGTACGCCGCTTTATGCCATCCAGCGTCGTGGCACCCAACGGCCTGTGAATGGCATCCATAATCTCACCCTCCGTCACCAGCTCACAGCGGCAAACTACATCGGCATACAAAGGATTTTCCCGTATCAGCCTTTGCCGCTCTTCCTCATCGGCCAGCGCCATATTGGGTATTCCCTTCCTGGTGGCGTTAAAGTCCTTCCTCGCTCCGGCCGGCAGATATTCCAGCACCTGTGCGGTAAGATATTTCCCCAGGGCAGGTGCACAGGTGAGCCCCGGAGACTCTATGCCTGCCGCATCAAAGAAGCCGGGGGCATCCTCTGCCTGTCCGATCACAAAATCCTCCTGCTCCGTCACCGGGTGGGCGCGCAGCCCTGCAAAGGAGGTAATGACCTGCCTGGCGGGAAGCTCCTCCACGCTTAAGGAAGCCCGTTTCACCAGATCCTCCATACCCTCCCTGGTAGTGTTCACTCCCTCGTAATCGTCTATATCTTCCGCCGTGGGCCCTACCAGCAGATTGCCGTGTACCGTAGGCGTCACAAGCACGCCCTTGCCGTATTTGGTGGGAAGCTGAAAAATTGTCCTGGTTACCCAGTTCCCCACCTTCTTATCCATCAGGCAGTATTCACCCTTTCTGGGAATGATCCGAAGCTTGTTTTCACTGACCATATTATGGAAGCGGTCCGCATAGACTCCAGCAGCATTGATGACCACTCTGCTCTCCAATACCCCCTGGCCGGTGGTGACACGATACCCCCCGGATATTTTCTCAATCTTCTGCACCTCGGTATTCAGCCTGAACTCTACCCCGTTGACCGCCGCATTCTCCGCCAGGGCTATGGTGAGCAGGAAAGGGCAGACAATACCGCCTGTGGGCGCATACAGAGCAGCCACCGCATCCTCCGATACGTTAGGTTCGAGGCTTTTGAGCTCCTCCTTCTCAATGATCCTGAGCTCTTTGACCCCGTTTTTCAGCCCCTGTTCCAGAAGCTTCTGAAGTTTATGCCGATCTCCCTCATCAAAGCACAGCACCAGGGAGCCGTTTCGCTTAAAGGGAAAATCCAGCTCTGCGGAAAGCGCATCCATCATCCCGTTCCCTTCCACGTTAAGCTTTGCCTTCAGGGTGCCGGGAACGGCATCAAATCCGGCATGAGCGATACCGCTGTTGGCCTTCGAGGTTCCTTCACATACATCGGAGGCCCGCTCCAGCACAGTTACCTTCCAATCATATCGCGCCAGCTCTCTTGCGATCGCGCATCCCGTGACCCCAGCTCCGATTACAATAATGTCAGTCATATCTGTTCTTCCTTTCCTGCATATTCGAAAAGAGCCAAGCAAATTAATGCCATCCCCATGACATTCCCACTGCTTGACTCCCTGCCTCATACCCTCACTGCAACTTTTTCCTTATTATAAACCAAAAGAGTGTAAACCGCAAGAACTATTGCGCAAGGGCCGGATTGCCGCCTTTGTCCTTTTTACCTTTTCATAGGCTGCACCCTTGATTCCCCAAGCAGTCCTATGGCGGACGATTTTTTACTTTCCTGGACGCAGGTATTACATATATGCGGATTGTTCAAGGAATTAAATGATGATGGTGATAATATCGCTTTTATCAGAACTTCTATGAATGGCAGAATCATCGGATTTATTCTATTCAGACCTATGAAGTTTTCCAGTTGGTTTTTTGAGGGAACATGCGGCTTTATACGAGAGGTTTGCAATAAAGATAGGTGTGGGCGCCATCTTTTTCATACACCTACAGATTCCCGGCCCTGCAGGAACGATCTGCGGCAGAGCCGGGAATAATATCTTGTAAAAATTCTAAGATACTGTTTCATCCCAATAACATATTTTTGTCACATTCCTTGATGTATTCATGAAATGCCATTCCTACTTCCTCACAGGCTTGTTTCACTTTCCTGTAATCCAACCTTCTCCTGCTCTCATTTCCCGTAAAAAATCTGGGCAATGGGCGAGTCCGGCGAAAGGATTACCGTCTTATTGCCGCCCCGCATGGAAAGCTTTAACGCATCCAGGCTCCTGACAAAAGAATAAAACTCCTGCTTGGATTCGTCGTTATAAGCCTCTGCCAAGATTCTCATATATTCTGCTTCTCCTTCGGCAACCAGAATTTCCGCTTCTTTCTCCGCCTCGGAGAGCATGACCGTCACCTCCATGTCGGTAGTATTGCGGATGATCTGGGCCTCGGAGCTGCCCTCTGCAGTGTAGGTTGCGGCAATATTGTCCCGCTCGGAAATCATGCGCTCGTAAACCGCAGCCTTATTGTCGCCGGGAAGATCCAGTTTCTTGGTCTCATAAGAAAGTATTTCTATCCCATACTGATCCAGAGATGTGCCGATATTGTTCAGAATCGCTTCGGAAAGCGCTCCCTTACGTCCTGAAATCACATCATCCTGGGTGGTACTGCTTATGATATTCTTTGTAGAGTTGTAAACAATAGCATCCAGACGTCCCTCCGCACCGGTAACGGAACCGTTCAATGTCTGGGCAAATTTAACCGGATCCACAATTTTCCACAGGATGTAGCTGTCACAGATCATCGTCTTCTTATCACTGGTAATGACGTCCGAGGGAGAGAGGTCATACAGCAGAATCTGCCTGGGCAGGGTATCCACCGACTGGATAAAGGGTATCTTAAAGCTGATTCCGGCGCTGGATACTACATGGTCAATTCTTCCAAACTGCCGCACCAGGCTATACTCATTTTCACGTGTAACAACGATACTGGATGCAGCGGTTATCAATATAATAAAAATAGCAATCGTCAAAATTACTTTTTTTGCAGTTTTCATCATTTTCAGCCTCCTTAATTGTTTTCCGTGCCGTCAGCAGACCGGTCATCCGCAGATGAGCTTCCTGAATCAGTATTTCCGCTGCCTATGCTGCCCTGCGCATCTCCGGTAAAAGACTCCAGGGGGTAGATCGTCTGCATGTCGCCGCCCTCGCTCTGGATAATGACTTTCAGATCGGGAAGCACATTCTCCATGGCCTCGAAAAACATTCGCTTCCTGGTCACTGCAGGATTCTTGATATATTCCGCATACATGGCATTGAAGCGGGCCACCTGAGCGGTCGCTTCGTTGATGCGTTCGGTCTTCCGCGCCTCCGCATCTTTCAGAATGCCGTCCGCTTTTGCCTGTGCAGAGGGAAGCTGCTCATTGCGGTACTTGTTGGCATTGTTCAGGGCCGTCTCCTTGCCCTGCTTCGCGGTCTCCACCGCCTTAAATGCCTCCATGACCTCCGCGGTGGGCGGCTCGGAATCCTGAATGGTGATATTGACCAGCTGCACGCCGATGTCCTGTATTTCCAGCCGCTCAATAATCATTTCCTTGATAGCAGCCTGGATCTCATTCTTTCCCGTAGTCAATACGTCATCTACAGAATAGCTGCCTATTACGGTACGGATGCAGCTCTGGCTGATGTTGCGCAGGATCCCCAGAGGATTCTGGGACGCGTAAAGCGCCTTTACCGGATCGCTGTATCGATATTCTACATAAAAGTCAACGTCAATGAAATTAAAATCCGAGGTAATCATCAGGGATTCATCCGCCACCACCGTATTATTCTCATTATTGTAGCCGATAGAAAAGCCCTGGATGGTTGTATTGATCTTTCTCACTTGTTGGATAAAGGGAATTTTGAAATGCAGGCCGGGCTCCGTCACCGCGGATGCCTGCCCCAATGTAATCAGCACCGCCTGCTCCTGCTCCTTGATCTCATAGGTGGAGTTAAACAGAATGATGGCCACCACCAGGGCCGCCACTATGATGCCGGTAATCTTCCCTCCTGACACCTTCCTGGGAGGCTTTGTCTGTCCCCCGTCCATTGTTGTAAATCCGTTTTTCCAGTTGCGAAAAGAATCACCGTTCATTTAACCCTCTTTTCTGCGTTGTATGACACAAGCCGCCGTTTAAAATCTATCGTTTATCGGTTCCAAAACTATTTACATCATACTAAAAATATAATAAAAAAACAAGGTAAAGTAGGGCACGTTAAAGATTTTAATGTGCGGCAGCAAGAACATATGATAATACCGATAGGCAGGCACAGTCATGCCATAGATCCTGCGGCCGTTTACTACAGTGCAAATTCCCGCAGACAGCGGATCAGAATTCGGGATCATTTTACACCTATGGTACTGCCCGGAATACAACGCCGGGCATTCTACAACAGTATCTCGTCTATCTGTTCCCGTTCTTCTGCCGTAAAGGAAAGATTCTTAAGCATACCGATGTTATCCAGAATCTGGGAAGGCTTTGATGCTCCGATCAAAACACTGGTCACATCCCCGTCCCTGAGGATCCAGGCCAGGGCCATCTGAGCAAGGGATTGATCCCTTTGTGCCGCCAGCTCGTTTAATGCTCTGATTTTTGCCAGCTTTTCCTCAGTAATAGCACTTTCCTGCAGAAAACGCCCGTCCCTGCGGGCACGGCTGTCTTCCGGAATGCCATGCAGATAGCGGTCCGTCAGCAAACCCTGCTCCAGGGGACAGAAGGTGATGATCCCGATTCCGTGAGCCGCGGCATAGCTTTTGAGCCCGTCCCGCTCCATGGTTCTGTCCAGCATGGAATAACGCCTCTGATTAATAATAAACGGCGTCCCCATCTCTCCGAACAGCTCTGCAATCGCCATCGTCTGCTCCCTGTCGTAATTGGATATACCCACATACAGCGCCTTGCCGCTCCTGACAATGCCGTCCAGCGCCCGGGCTGTTTCTTCCAGTGGCGTCTGCGAATCCGGCCTGTGATGATAGAAAATGTCAACATACTCCAGGCCCATACGCTTCAAGCTCTGATCCAGGCTGGCCACAAGATACTTTTTACTGCCTCCGTCCCCGTAGGGTCCCGGCCACATGCCGTACCCTGCTTTCGTGGAAATTACCAGCTCATTCCGGTACGCTCCCAGGCCGTTTTTTAAAATTCGGCCAAAATTTTCCTCAGCCGTACCGGCAGCCGGGCCATAATTATTAGCCAGGTCAAAATGAGTAATCCCGTTGTCAAAAGCCGTTCGGCACATTGCCTCCATGTTATCGAAATTGCCGTTAGAACCGAAATTATGCCACAGTCCCAGAGAAACGGCCGGAAGCCTCAATCCGCTTGCCCCACACCGGTTATACTGCATTGCTGCATATCTTTTTTCATCCGCTACATACCTATCATCCATACCTGTCCTCCTCGCATGCTTTCAGCACGAAATTTCTCTTTCCACAATTGGTTTCATCATTCCTCAGACAGCGCCCTGCAGGCAATACTTTCCATAATAACAAAAGTATTTCGGCATATGCAGGGCACTCCCGATATTGTGCGCCATTACCCCCATCAGACCCTTAATATAGTTATCCTACCACATTTCTCCGCCGCGGAAAAGCCCCGGCGCCGATGGGCTCGAATTAAAATAATATTACATAAAATATTTTAGTAAAAAGTAATCCTTATCCCCCATGCACAGCTCCTGTACCGCCTGAAATTTCAACTTGTCGCATAGTTTCAGGGAAGCCTCGTTCCCGGTCTCCACCAGGGCGTTTACCTCCCGAAACCCCAGGCGGCCGGTGCCGTAATCCAGAATCCCCCGGCAAACCTCTTCCCCGTAGCCTCTCCTCTGCCAGGGAACACCTATAATAAAGCCAATTTCCGGCTCATCATAGCTTTCACGATAGGAAAAGCCCGCTCTGCCGATCACGGAACCACTGCTCTTTTCCACCACCGTCCAGACTCCAAATTCATAAAAGGTATACACCTTTTTAATATATTCTCTGATGTATTCCTTCTCCTGCTCCTTGTCGGGATACAGCCCCTCCATATACTTCGTGATGGCAGGGTCGCTGTATATGCGGAAAAAATCCTCCACATCCTCCGGCATAGTCTCCCGAATCAGACACCTCTCTGTCTCCAGAATATTCCAGGGCAGACCCTTGAGCCTCCGGTATACCCGTTCTGTATATTCGTCCTCTAAATGATCAGGATCTTCTATGCCAAAGGTAAACTCAGAAAAATCCTCTTCCTTGTTTCCCTCATGAAAATATACCAGAACCGCTTCGCCTGCATCCCGCAGTGCCTTTGCTTTCACGGCGCTGTCCGTCACATACAATATGCCCTTCAGCTCCGCGGAATTCAACTTAATCTTCTTTAAATATTTCACAACCAGCCTCCATATATTCCCAAGGCCAGTAAACCGGCCTGATATTAATGTCCGAAGATTTACTTTACTACTGTCTTCATTTAAGGTACAATAAACATAATACACTTTTTGCAGGAAAGGACAACTATTATGGCACAAAATCCTATTGTAACCGTTACCATGAAAAGCGGGGACGTGATCAAAGCAGAACTTTATCCCGAAATAGCCCCTAATTCCGTAAACAACTTTATCAGCCTGATCAACAAAAAATTTTATGACGGCCTGATTTTCCACCGGGTTATCAAAGGCTTCATGATCCAGGGCGGATGTCCCGACGGTACAGGTATGGGCGACCCCGGTTACAGCATCAGGGGCGAATTCTCCCAGAACGGCTTTGAAAATTCTTTAAAGCACACCGAGGGCGTGCTCTCCATGGCAAGGGCGCAGAACCCCGATTCCGCCGGAAGCCAGTTCTTCATTATGCACAAGACCAGCCCGCATCTTGACGGTGCTTACGCGGCGTTTGGGAAGGTAATCGAAGGAATGGATGTGGTAAATAAAATTGCCGAGACCAAAACCGACTGGAATGACCGTCCCGCGGAACCTCAGGTGATGGAAAGCGTCACTGTAGATTGCTTCGGCGTGGAGTATCCTGATCCGGAGAAGGTCTGATTTGAACAGCTAAATGCAAAATCGGTATCTTTTTGGCAAAATTGACAGGCAGATTCCGTTGACGCATATCTTCTTTGCTATACTAAAAGAAAATGCTTAAAATCATGTTATAAAAGATTCTAAGCATTTTTTTATTTGGTCCTATGAATAAGTAATCCATCCACAATTACTCGTCTTTCAAATTCATTAGCCAGCCTTAACAGCTTTTCCGTTTCTCCGTACCCGTAAACTCTTTCTGTACCAAGTTGCCGCTTACGTCCTCCACATAGAAGCAGTATAGGGTATACCTCTTTACCGGCTACATTTCCTTGCAGATCCGCAATATATTCCGACCATCCTTTCCTGCACCTGCATCTTCACTCTGTCCCTTTCGTAAATGCCACGCAGGATAACACCACATCCAGCACGAAGTTTCCGTTCTCGGTATAGCAGAACATTTCACCGTCCAGCCGCTCCGCCGCCTCTTTTACCGTAGCAAGCCCAAAACCGTGGTCTCGCCCCTCCTTATCCGTGACGGGGACAGTCCCCCATTCCACATGCAGATCGTCTCGGCATCTATTCCTGATCCGTATCAGAAGATGATTCCTGCTGAACTTTACCTGTGCGGAGACCTCCCGATTTTCTGCATCAAGCCCTCTTACGGCATCCAGGGCATTTTCCAGTCCATTGGAGAAGATCTGGCACAGCTCCACATAAGGCAGCGCTTCCTCCCCCACCTGTATATCCATTCTGCAGTCCGCCCCCGCTTCCTGCAGCTTTTCACTATAATGAGAAAATACCGCATCCAGATATGGATTGGAACAAAACTGTCCCGACAGGTTGTCCACTTCTTTTTCCACAACCTTCAGATACCCTGCTGCCTCCTGGAACCTCCCGGCAGCAAACAATCCTGACAGCATAGCCGTATGTCCCTTCATGTCATGCTTCATTTTGCGGATACGTTGCTGATTGTCAAGCTGAATTTCCAATGCGGCCTTCTGCTCCTGCAGAATGCGTTCGCTCTGCCGCTTCCTGAAAAGCAATAGCTGTCTGTACAGTGCCGCAAAAATCACAGCATATGTCAGAGGCATCATAACCAGTACCAGAAAAAATGCCGGCAGCTCCTGGGGCCTGCTGGTTATAATCACAGGAAAATTGGATTTTACGGCAAGCAGGAGATAATAGAACGCTGTCATCCCTGCAAAGATCCCCCAGCCGCTGGACACCGACTCCTGCAGCTCAAGATAAGGCTTTCTCAGACGACGCACTGCAGCCCATTCCACCAGCGGGAACAGCAACAGCCTGCTGATAAACATCAGAACATATTGCTGGCCTCCTAAATAGAAATCCACTACATTTGTCACCACTATGATCCACAGAGCCACCGTGTCCGCCAGACAGAAGGTAAAGAAAAATCTTCCGTTCCTGTCTTTTGAAATCAGCCAGAAAACCAGCAGACTGGGCAAGGTGCAGGTCAATATAAAGACCTTTCCCATGATCTCCACCCCATAGAGGATCAACCCCACCATATTCAGCAGAATCAACAGACCCATTGTAATTCCGGTGAGAATAATGGTCTTTTTCCGGGGATACCGGGAACGATACAGCATCATGAACAATATCAAGATATGAAGCAGACACCACAGTACAGATAAATCCCTAAGTATCATCATTTCATCAATCCACCCCCCAAAACAACATCTCCTGATACCGCCTTTTTACTTCTGCATAGTACCGTCTGGATACCGGAATCAGCTCCCCTGCAATAAACAGATCCATGCCGCTTAAATTATCCACATGATTCATGTTGACAATAAAGCTTTGATGACAACGAATAAAAGTGTCTCCGCACACCTTCACCGCCAGCTCGTTCAGCTTCCCCCTGCATTCCTGCACCGAACCGTCCGTGCAGCGGATAGTAATGTTATGCTCCCTGCTGCTGATGTACAGGATCTTTGTGTAAGAAATGCTCGCCTTCCGGCCCCGGGAGGAAACGAAAAGCTTTTGCTCTCTGTTTACGGCGATGCTTTTTGCCACCTTTGCAAGCAGTTTTTTCACCTCTGCCTCCTGCACGGGCTTAAGCAGATATTGCACTGCGTACAGGTCATACGCCTCTCTGTAAAAGTCATTGCTGGTGGAAACAAAGCAAATGACTGCATCTTCCTGTATTTCGCGAAGTCTTTTCGCCAGCTCAATGCCGTCCATTGCATTGCCGTCCTTGGCATTGCCGTCCTTGGCATTGCCGTCCTTGGCATTGCCGTCCTTGGCATTGCC
>CANPOY010000016.1 GCA_947575805.1 uncultured Lachnospiraceae bacterium | reverse complement strand
GGGTCAGCGGCCTCTTTGCAGGACAGATAAAGCTGCAGCAGCCGCACTCGCAGCATTCCATACCATGGTTTGCCAGGAATGCCTCCTCGTCAAAATGCTCCGCATAATCCGCCAGCCTGCTGGGAATGACCCTGCCGGGGCATACATCCACACACCGCCCGCAATTGATGCAGGGACCCGGCTCCATAGCCGATACATCGTCCTTCGACAGCCCCAGAAGCGCCGTCGAAGTTTTGGTAGACGGTACATTCAGATCAAACATGCCAAAGCCCATCATAGGGCCGCCGCAAATAATCTTTTCCGGCCTGGTGCGGAATCCTCCCGCCGCATCCAGTATCTCCTGATAACTGGTACCGATCTTCACCCTGAAATTTCCGGGATTTGCCACGGCATCCCCGGTGACGGTGACGATTCTCTCCATCAGCGGTCTTCCCTCTATAACGGCACGGTACACTGCCACAATGGTATCCACATTGTTTACCACACAGCCCACATCTGCGGGAAGCATGGTGGAATTAATCTTTCTTCCCGTTGTGGCATAGATCAGCTGCCGCTCGCCGCCCTGGGGATACTTGGTCTTTAAAGCCTTGACGCTGATTTCGGGAATGTCCTTTGTCATCTGCCGCAACAGAGAAATACAGTCCGGCTTATTATCCTCCACGGCAATAATTCCATGGGCATATTTGCCACGGGCATTTTCAAACAGCCGCATCAGAATCTGCAGACCCACCACCAGCTTCTCCGGGTCTTCCAGCATCCGCCGGTAGTCCGAGGTCAGATAAGGCTCACACTCCGCACAGTTTGCAATCACATACTCTATTTTTTCCGGCTCCTTCGGCGACAGCTTCACATGGGTGGGAAAACCTGCCCCTCCCATGCCGACGATGCCCGCCTCGCGGATAATGTCGATAATCTCCTCCCTGCTCAGCTTCTCCAGCGGGGCGGGAGGATAAAAGCCTACATCCTCATACAAACCGTCATTTTCCAACACAATACTCATGACCATGTCCCCGGTCACAACCCGCCTCGGCTCCACAGCCTTAACCGTACCCGAAACGGAGGCATAGATCGGTGCGGAGACAAATCCTCCGCTGTCCGCTATTTTCTGCCCGGCAAGCACCCTGTCGCCCTTGCCGACGATTGCCTTTGCCGGAGCCCCGATGTGCTGAGAGAGCGGATATACAAGCTCATTCCCCGGAAGTAAGTCCTGAATCGGTTTTTCCTTGGACAGATCCTTACCGTCGTATGGATGTATGCCGCCCGTAAATGTCAACTTTGCCATACCTTTCTACGTCCTTTCGCCATTAATACTGTCGTCTGCAAATCCCTGTCGAATTTTGCAGAACCACCTCCATTAAATATACTATTTTTTTCTATAAAATACTACTGTAAAATTAAAATTTATGATATAATAGGTGCAAAGAAAAAACAAGCGACGCGAAGCGGCATTTGTTTTTTCTGCACCATTAACGAGCAAACGTTTGACGAAGTCAAACTTTAAGCGCGTCAGCACGGGTTTGCGAGTTTACAACCTGGCTGGACAAACGTTCCGCAAGTCAAACTTTAAGCGCGTCAGCGCGGGTTTGCGAGTTTAGGATCCTGCTTTATTACACAACAACAGGAGGTTTACCATGAGAATTTGCGAGGAAACCTTGGAAAATTTTTCTATTTCCTACCCGCTTGAAAGGCTTGCGCCTCTTGAGCGTATTCTCTTTTTTGATATTGAAACCACCGGTTTTACGGCCCGTTCCTCCAATCTGTACCTGATCGGCTGCGCATATTATCTCGCCGGGAAATGGCGTACCACTCAGTGGCTGGCCGAAAATGCAGATCAGGAGGCTGATATTCTGACGGCTTTTTTTGAATTTGCCAGGCTGTACCGCTATCTGATCCATTTTAACGGCAACAATTTCGACCTGCCTTTCATCACACAGAAATGCGAACAGCTTTCTCTGAATTACAGTTTTGACCAGTTTCAGGGCATTGACCTGTACCGGCGGATCTCGCCGTATAAATTTTTCCTGAAGCTTCCCAACTGCAAGCAAAAAACCCTGGAGCAGTTTCTGGGTAAGGAGCGCAGGGATGTCTTTACCGGTGGTGAGCTGATCGGCCTTTACCACGATTATGTAAATAATCCCAACGAATTTTCCGAAAACGCCCTCTTCCTGCACAATGCCTGCGACCTCAGGGGGATGCTGGAAGTTCTGCCCATGCTGGCTTATTATGATCTGTTCAACCAGCCCATAAAAGCCAAAAAGGTTCAGGCCAACTATTACAAGGATTTAAACGGCAACTCCCGCAAGGAGCTGGTAATCACCGTTGTACCGGACACGCCTCTTCCCAAGGCGGTATTTGCCTCCGCAGGCAACTGCTATTTCCGGGGAAAGGGGGCCGAGGCCACTCTGAAAATCCCCATTTACGAGGAGGAGCTGAAATACTTTTATTCCAACTATAAGGACTACTACTATCTCCCCGACGAGGATGTTGCCCTCCACAAATCTGTGGCCGGCTTCGTGGACAAGGAGCACCGTTATCCCGCTTCGGCTGCCAACTGCTACACCAGGAAATATGCCAGCTATCTGCCCCAATGGGATGTCATATTCGAACCGTTCTTCAAACGGGACTACAAGAGCCGTGAGCTGTTCTTCGAGCTCACCGATGACATGAAAAAGAATCGCCAGGCCTTTTCCGAATATGCCGGCCATGTACTCACCATGATGGCCGCCACCTACTAAAGAAACACTGATTTGATCAGCATTTTAGTGCTCTTACCCAGAATATAATGCCCCTTCCAGCGCACAAATGGAAGGGGCATTTTTGATGTATTTTTATGTATTACTCAGGCTTTTGATAGAAGAAGGAATTCTTCCGCTCAAAGCCTATTTCCTTGTAATTGACGATCTGTTCGGTACTGCCGATAAAAAGCACTCCTCCGGGCGCAAGAGACCTGAAAAACTTGCGGAAGACCTCGTCTTTTGCTTCCTCCGTGAAGTAAATCAGCACATTGCGGCACACAATCATGTGGCAGCCTGTGGGATAGGTATCCTTTAACAGGTTTTGCTCCTTGAATTCCACCCGTGCCTTGATCTCATCAGCCACTTTAAAGGAAGGACCTACCTGAGTGAAATACTTCTTTTTCATATCATCCGGTACGGCCTGGATGCTTTTACTGTTATACAGCCCCATTTTCGCCTTGGCAATGATCTGCTTATCCAAATCCGTGGCAAAGATACGAATACTTAACAGCGGCACATGCTTTGACAGCGCCATCACCAGAGAATAAGGCTCATCTCCGGTGGAGCATGCAGCGCTCCATACTTTCAGGCTTTTACCGAACTTTTTGATCAGCTCGGGAATCACCTGTCCATCCATCAGCTTCCACTGCTCCGGATTCCGATAAAACTCAGAAACATTAATGGTGATGTAGCTGACAAACTCCTCAAACAGATCCTTGTCTGTTTTCAGTCCGTGAACATACTTGTCATAACCGTCAATTCTGTGCTTGGCGATCAAAGTATCTATCCGGCGCTTCATCTGCTTTTCCTTATAACAGTTCAAGTCGATCGCGGTCAGCGCCAGCACTTCCTTTTTAAAATACTCGTAATCATATGTCATGGCACACACCACCCTGTTTAATTAATCTTCCTGATCCTGCGCCGCGATCACTGCGTCAATATCCACAGACACCACATCCGCGTCGGAATCCTCTGCGTCACGCCCCGATTCAGGTGCAAGCATAGCCTTAACGCTCAGGGAAATCTTTCTTTCCTCTTCGTTGAAATCAACCACCTTCGCCGTTACTTCTTCACCGACGCTCAGCACATCAGAGGGCTTCTCCACATGCTCCTTGGAAATCTGAGACACATGAAGCAGTGCATCCACGCCGGGCTCCAGCTCAACAAACGCACCAAAGTCCGTCATTCTCGCCACCTTACCGGTGACAATGTTTCCGATTGCATACTTCTGAGCCGCATCCCTCCAGGGATTTGCATCATCAAATTTCAGGGAAAGAGCAATCTTGCTGCCGTTGATCTCCTTGATCAGCACCTTAAGCTGCTCGCCGACCTTGAACACCTTCTTGGGGTGCTCCACCCGTCCCCATGACATTTCAGAAATATGAAGCAGGCCGTCAGCTCCTCCCAAATCAACGAATGCGCCGAAATCGGTAACATTCTTCACGATTCCGTCCACGACGTCACCCTCATGGATTCTTTCAAACAAAGCCTTCTGAAGCTCTGCCTTCTGTGCTGCTACAAGCTGCCTGCGATCACCGATATATCTCCTCCTCTTGGGGTTGTACTCACTGATCACAAACTCAATCTCCTGTCCCGCATACTTTGACAGGTCTCTCTCATAGGTGTCAGAGACAAGGCTTGCGGGAATAAAGATTCTTACCTCATCCACAACAACGCTCAAGCCGCCCTCCAGCACCTGTGTCACGGTTGCCTTCAGCACCTCCCTGCTATTATATGCCTCTTCGATTCTCTTATTCCCTCTGTCTGCAGCGAGCCTCTTGTACGTCAAAACCACCTGGCCCTCGCCGTCGTTTACCTTCAGTACCTTGACCTCCATGGTGTCGCCGGGCTTTACCACTGTTGTCAGGTCAATGCTCGAATCGTTGGTATATTCGTTTTTCGTAAGAATACCGTCAGACTTATAACCGATATTCAAAACGATCTCATCTGCTTTGACATCGATGACCGTGCCCTCGACTACCTCTCCTGAATGTATTGTCTTAATTGAATCTTCCAACATTTGTTCAAAAGTTAATTCTGACATAATTTTGAACCTCCTCGATTAATTTATTTGGGGTGGAAGCCCCCGCTGTAATACCCACCAGTCGGACAGATTTAGGCAGTTCTAAATGCAAGTCATCCAGTGTCTGTATAAAATAGGTATTCGCACATTCCCCGCTGCAGATTTCATACAGCTTTTTTGTATTGGAGCTGTGCTTCCCTCCTATTACGATCATCACGTCAGCCTCACCTGCAAGAGCCCTGGCAGACCGCTGACGCTCCTCTGTCGCGCTACATATAGTATTCACAACACTACTATTGTAACCTTTTTTTTCAAAAATTTCAACTATATAATGAAATTTATTGTAGTTAAATGTCGTTTGCGAGACAACGCAAATTTTTTTCCCCTCCGGCGGAACAAATTTTTCCGCTTCTTCAGCGGTTTCCAGCACAGCGGCATCCCCCCGGCACCAGCCCAAAGTACCCTTCACCTCCGGATGGTTCGGATCGCCCACAATAACAATATATTTTCCCTCTCCGCTTTCCTTCTCCACGATTCCGTGAATACGTTTGACAAAGGGACAGGTGGCATCCACATATTCCAAACCCTTTTCCTCCAGGATTTCATAGATCCGCTTCGATACACCGTGGGCACAGATAATCACCATTGCCGAATCTCCGGGTTCTCCCTCGGAACAGTTCTTCCCGGCGGGAAGCGCTTCCAGCGCCTGCACGTCCTCCAGCACCCGGACTCCCAGCTCCTCCAGCTCCCGGATCACTTCCTCATTGTGGACAATAGGGCCGTAGGTATATATAGTTTTCCCGCTTTTTATCTGTTCATACACCGTTTCCACCGCTCGTTTCACACCAAAGCAGAATCCGGTGCACTCGTCAATCCTGACCTCCATATACTTTCTCCGTTCCCAATTATGATGCTCCCCGGCTGCAGAGGGCGATAATCCTTTCCACAACCTCTTCTTTCGTCATGTCCGAAGTATCCACCGCCACCGCATCCTCCGCCTGTTTTAAGGGTGATGTCTCCCTGTGCATGTCACGGTAATCCCGCTCCTCAATATCCTCGCGGATTTTATTCAGGTCACAGGCCTCCCCCTTTGCCGCCAGTTCGTCATAGCGGCGTTTTGCCCTCACTTCACTGCTGGCGGTGAGATAAATTTTTATTTGTGCATCCGGCAGCACACAGGTGCCAATATCACGCCCGTCCATAATACAATTGCTTTCTGCCGCCAGCCTGCGCTGCAGATCTACCAGTTTCCTGCGGACTTCCGGGATGGGACTGATGACCGACGCCGCGGTTCCCACCTCCTCGGTACGCAGCCGGGGACTCACGTTCTCTCCGTTCAGGATCACCACCTGCACGTCGTCCTCGTAGCGTATGGTAACATCCGCCTTTTCACAGGCTTCCGCAATTTTCTCCCGATCCTGCAAATCAATTTTCTGCCTCAGGACATAAAGCGCCAGAGCACGGTACATCATACCGGTATCCACATAAATCAGATTCAGTTTCTTTGCTACCGCCTTTGCGATGGTACTCTTCCCCGCGCCTGCGGGGCCGTCAATTGCAACCTTGTATGTCATTACCTTTTTCCTCTCATTCCGCCCTGCAGGAGGGCATTTTCCTCTCATTCCGCCTTGCACCCTGGGATCACCGGGCGCCCTGTCCCGCCAGATGACCTGTTGACCAGGCAATCTGCAGATTAAAGCCTCCGGTCAGAGCATCCAGATCCAGCACCTCACCGGCGAAATAAAGTCCCTTTACCCTCTTTGATTCCATAGTGGACGGATTTACATCCTTCACTGACACTCCGCCGCCGGTGATGATTGCCTCCTCAAATCCCCTTGTCCCCGTCACCGTCAGGGGCAGACACTTGATCAGCTTCACAAACGCCCTGCGCTCCTCCCTGGTAATCTCATTCACTTTTCTGTCGGGACAGATGCCGGACAATAAGACCATAACCGGAATCAGCTTTGCGGGGAACAGCGCCCCCAATGCGTTTTTAAACTGCCTGTTCCTGTTTTCTTCAAAATCCCGAAGCAGCCGCCTGTCAAGCTGCTCTTCCTCCATAGCCGGCTTTAAATCAAGCAACAGCTTTGCCTCACCCCTTTGATAATAGCTGCCGGCGGTCAGCGCCAGCGGCCCGCTGACGCCGAAATGAGTAAACAGCATTTCGCCGAAGCCCTCATATACCTTCCTGCCCCCGCATATCATCTGCAAGGATACATTCCTCAGAGAAAGCCCCATGAGCTGCCCGCACCAGGGCTCCTTCACCTGCAGGGGAACCAGCGCCGGCCGCGGATCCACCAGCCTGTGCCCTGTTTTCTCCGCGAAACGGTAACCGTCCCCCGTCGAACCGGTAGCCGGATAAGACAGGCCCCCGGTACAGATGATCCCCCTGTCTCCCCGTATCACACGGCCGTCCGCAAGCAATACTCCCGCAAATGCCACATCCCTCTCATGACTTCCGTATACTTCCTCCTCTGCCGTGCGGAAATGGGCCGCGCTCTCTGCTTCCCGCGCACCCGTCATTATATCGGCGGCTTTTGTATTCAGCATAATTTCCACACCGCATTTTTTCAGCTCCCGCTGAAGCGCGGCTATCACGTCCGAAGAGTGGTCGGATACCGGAAAGACTCTGCCGCCCCGCTCGGTTTTCAGGGGACAGCCGGCCTGCTCCAGCAAATCCATGACAGCCGTATTATTAAATTCATAAAAGGCACTGTATAGAAATTTCCTGTTGGTACAGACATTTTCGAATAGTATCTCCATATCGGCGGCATTCGTGACATTACAGCGGCCCTTGCCTGTAATATACAGCTTTTTGCCCAGCTTTTCGTTTTTCTCGATCAGGATGACGTTGTCCCCCGTCCGGGCTGCCGCCAGTGACGCCATCATTCCCGCAGGGCCTCCGCCCACCACGATTACCCTGCCCATACTGTCCACCCCCAGTTTCTTCCTTTCATACCGCAAATGATCTTCTTCATTCCTTTTCTTCCCGCCGCAGAGAATAATTCAGCATAGGCTCATCATCGATAAAATTGATCTCATCATTCAGATAGACCTGGTAATTGTTCCATGTCTCCTCCAGCATCTCCAGATTCCGTTTTACTTCCTGGGGGCACTTTAAGCACAGAGCTACCACCAGGGCATTGATTACGCTTAAGGGAGCCACCAGTGAATCTACAATGGAAACCATATCGCTCCTGGCCAGAAGGTTGCAGGAGGAATACAGGCTCATGGGTGAATGGGCGGAATCCGTTATGGCAATCACCTTCGCGTTCCTGTCGCTGGCAAACTCCATGGCCTTTAAGGTACGCATGGAATACCTGGGAAAGCTGATGCCGATAAAGCAGTCCTTTTCACTGATTCTGATCATCTGCTCAAAGGTTTCGCTGACGCTGCTTGTCTTTAACAGCACCACCCCGCCTCTGATCATGTTGAGATAAAAGTGCAGGAATTCCGCCAGGGGCCCGTTGCTGCGCAGGCCCATGATATAAATCGTATCCGCCTCCAGAATCGTATTCACGGACATTTCAAAGGCTGTGGGATCCAGATGGTTTATGGTGTGCTGGAGTTTTTCAATATCAGCCGTTATCACGGAGGTCAATACCTCCGACTGGGAGCTTCTGCCGTACTTTGCGTCCATTTTCTGCACACTGCTGAGCTTTCCCTTGACGCACTCCTCCAGGGCCCTCTGGAATTCCGGATACCCTTCATACCCGATGCCGGAAGCAAACCGCACCACGGTAGACTCGCTGATCCCCAGAAGCTCTCCCAGCCTGGCCGCCGTCATAAACACCGCCTGGTCATAATGCTCCAGAATGAATGACGCAATCGCCTTGTGGCTTTTGCTCATCTTGTTATATTTTTCCGATACACGGCTCAATACATCATACTCTTTTCCCAAACCTGTCTCCTATCCGCTTTACCATACTACGTTTCCGTCATGAAGGAACTGCAGGAGCGTTCCAGCAGCTCAAGGGTCTCCACATCGTTCAGGTCATAGTCTCCCGTCAGGGACATGCAGGCCGCCCCGTGTATAAGGATCCACATACTCATAAACAGGGCGCCGGGATCCTTGCAGCCTGCGGATCTTGCAAGATTTATTTCATACACTACATTTCCTTCCCCCCCGTTCAGGATCTCATACATGCTCTTTCTACCGGGAGCCCTGTTTACAAACAATAACTCAAACAGGTGTTTTTCTTCCCGTGCAAATGCTATGTACGCCATACCGAGATTGGAAAAGGGTGCCTTACCTATCCGGGGATACAGACTGTAATAATCCTGAAAATACTGTGCCGCCCTCCTGTAAACCGCATCCCACAGCTCGTCCATGTTCTTATATACCCTGAAGATAGGCTGTGTGGAGCAGCCGGCTTTGGCCGCCACCTTTCTGGCGGTCACATTGGAAAAGCCTTCCTCCCGGGTCATCGCAAACGCAGTATCTGAAATCATCTGTAATGTTATTGTTTCCTTTCGTGCCATGGCACTCTCCCCCCTTTGTCAGGCATCCCCAATGTGCCTTTGGAAAGCCTCTCGTTGGTAACATATGTTATGTTACATAATTTCTCCCCGTCTGTCAAGTTTTAAAAAGGGCATTCCATCAGGAATGCCCTGCTCTGAAACCCTTACTCCTCCAACACCGTGGAAAAATATTGTATAGAAGTCACCGTGTCATTTTCCACCAGGATGCAAAGCCTCATACCATCCTTATGATACACCAGCATGCTGCCCTGCTCCGTGTAGTCCGTCCCGTAGGCATTTGTCACATCCTCCCGGGATGAACCTATGGAAATATTCTCCGCCGTGGATACGGTGTCATCCTTCAGAATGATTGTTGACACACAGTCCTTCTCACCCTGAGGATAGGTCACGATTTCAAAGCTTCCATAGGTATACGTCTTGTCCAGCCCCTCGAAGGCACAGCTGGCCGCCTCAAAATAATTAACCGGCTCTCCCAGCCCTTCCAGAACAGGCGACATATCCCCGTCCACAGATACGGTCACTCCGTTGTGCCGAAACACATAGCCCTTAGCGGAAGTCTGCGCGCTGCCTGCAGAGTCCCCGCTGCCGCCTGCGGTCTGCTGAGAGCTGCCGGGGGCGTTTGACACATCCCCTCCGATGACCTTTTCGTCGTTACCGCAGCCTGACATTGCTAAAATCATACCTGCCGCCAGTAAAATACCAATAAGTTTTTTCATAAGTTTTCTCCTCCTGTTAATTCACTCCGTATTGAATATACTGTTTTTGTTTTTCCTGCTCGTATACCGCCAGCTTCTCTGCCCAGACTGCTGCCAGCTCCGCCTCCCCCCGCCTGTCCGTCACCGCCGTCTTCTCCGTGAGGATTCGCCCGAAATAATTACTGAGCTTCTCCGCCCCTGACAGATTCAGGTGCAGTCCGCCGTCGTAGGTATCTGTCTGAAAATCCAGCCCCGCCTCCTCCGTACACTCCAGAAAATTCAGATATAGCAGCTCATGCTCCTTCGCATACTCTTCCATCTGGGTCTCCCACTGGTCATACCAGTGGGGATACAGGCTGGGAGCCTTAATCAGGATCAGCTGAATACCCTTATCCTTACAAAGCTGCGTTATTTTGTCCAGATAAAGATAAGCATTGCTGCCAAACTGATACTCTGCAAGAGGCACCGGATCGGGGATGCTGCCTGCCGCCTTCACGTCCACCCTCATATAGTAACCGTTATGGGATACCCTTGGCACTTGGAACAGATTCTCCAGGTCACTCAGCTTCAGGTCACTCCACCTGGAATGGTACCTGAGAATGGGAAACAGATAATCCTCAAAATTTTCTTTCGACGTCATGGAGGCATAAATGGATTTCACCTTGGACGCGGACCATCTCATTCCCTCCAGGGTCATACGGTTATAGGCTTCCTTCTGCGGTTTGTCATACTGCATGGACAGCACGTTAAAAACTACCACCTTCGGGGTCTCATAACGCAGGGTATCCTCCAGCAGATAATAGGACTGCCAGATCAGCTGCTGGGCACTTCCCCGGATATAACTGTTGATTCCGTATTTTTCCCACAGGACCGCAGGCGAGAAATTCTCATATACCTCACAGTCTCCGATGAAAATGACGTCGTGATCCTTCGCTTCTTCATAATATTCCGCTATCAGCGCTCTTTCGATTATACCGTCTGTCACTTTTGGTGTCAATATTCTTTGCAGCAGCGCCAGGCTGCACACCACAATGCCTGCGGCGGCAATGGCCCTGCCGATCTTTCTCCCTTTCATCCCAACCTCCATGTCGCAGCTTCGCTGTGAATCACAATCCCAGGGCCAGCAGGCCGGCCTGTAAAGAATGCCCTGGATTTTCTTTCACGGCTAGAACTGATTGTATATAAACTGGCTGGAGTCATATCCCACACCGTAAGCCCCCAACAGCAGAACCGCCAGGAACAATCCGTACCAGAGCGCGAACCTGCCCCAGAAAGGCAGCCCTGCAATTCTTTCTCTCACGCTCCCCTTACGCTGCAGCAGACTGACCGTGACAAGCAGCACCAGACCGGCCAGCAGCACCAGGAAATCCGCCGCTGACAGTCCGATCCCAAGCAGCTCCCCGTTTAAGAAAATATTCCAGTTTCCCCTGCGGAACATGCTGCCGAACATGCGAAAGGTCAGCGGCACATCCCTGTAACAGTCAAACAGACGCAGACAGCTCATCAGAAGCACCGTGCGCACCACCTGGAACAGCCTGAACCCGAATTTCCCCCTGACAGGAAACCTGTCGTGAAATCTTTTATACAAAGGATCAAACTCCTGGGATACCATGATCACCAGCCAGTTTCCCAGACCCCAGACAATAAAATTCCAGCTCGCGCCGTGCCAGATCCCGGTGGCAAACCAGACCACAAAGGAAGAAAGGTATACCGGTACCCGTTTCCCGATGATTTCCCCGAAATGATTCCTGGAAAACTTCGAAAGCTTTAACATAGGCTTGCACACGGATATGGGATAGAAAATATAATCCGTGAACCAGGAACCCATAGTGATATGCCACCTGTTCCAGTACTCTTTGATATTTTTGGAAAAATACGGCCTGTTAAAGTTCTCCGTCACCTGTATTCCCAGAGTCTGGGCAATGCCGATGGTAATGTCGATGCCGCCGGTAAAATCCGCATAAAGCTCCAGGGCATAAAAGAGCATTCCCACAAGTACCCAGGCGCCGTCATAGATTTCGGGATTGTGAATCAGCGTATTAACTCCTGTCAGAATCCGATCCGCTATCACCAGCTTTTTGAAAAAACCCCACAGGATCCGCTGAAGTCCCAGACACACAGTCCTGCCATCAAAAGGATGGGCTGCAAATAGGCTCTTTTTCAGATCCCCGAACCTGCTGATAGGCCCCTGAATCAGCTGGGGGAAAAAGGAAACGAAAAGGGCGAAACGAAAAGGGTTCTTCTCCGCTTCCACCGTCCCCCGGTACACATCAATAATATAACCCATGCTCTGAAATGTATAAAACGAAATTCCCAAAGGCACAATCATATTCAGAAAGTCCAGGGACTTCCCGCTTCCCATAGCCTCCAGCAGCCCGTTGAGGTTGGAAATTACAAAATTTGTATACTTGACTACCGCCAGAATCCCCAGGTTCAGGAGCAGACAGCACAGCGTCAGAATCCAGGTTTTATGTTTTACTGCGGCCTTATAGCTCTTCTTTTCCTCCTTGCTTATGGTCTCCTTATGCTCCTGCAGCCAGTTGTCTCTTTTTGCACGCACCGCCTCTATTCTGCGTCCCGTAAACCAGGTAGTCACAATTGTCACTGCAATGTAGACGCAATACACCGGACCCGCGTAAAAATAGAACAGAAAACTGGCCCCCAGCAGGATCTTCCACTGCCATCCTGCCGGTAGTAGATAATAGAGCAGGAAAAGGAGAAGCAGGAATTCCAGAAATTGATAGGATGTAAACAGCATTTCAGTCCTCATCCTCCAGCCGCTCGATCAGGGCATACAGGGCCTTTGCCGAATTGAAATATTCCGGCAGAATATATTCTGCGGAGATCACCACGTCAAACTGTTCCGCGATCTCCGAGATAACGGAGATAATATCAAAGGAATCCAGAATTTTATCGTCCACCAGGCGCTCTTCCTTCTCAAAATCCACATCCGGATGAAGATCCTTCAAAATATTCAATAATTCTTCCATACTTCTACCTCTTTTCTTTCGTCGAAAGTACTTTCGTCGTACTTTCCTGATGGTACCTTGTCAGGGTCACCCTGTCAATCTTTCCGTTGGCGGTAAATGGCATCTGCTCCAGCTTCCTGACATGGTTTGGAATCATGTATCGGGGAAGTTTATCTTTTAAAAGGGCAACCAGCTCCTTCTCTTCCGTCTCCCCTACATAGTATAACACAATTTTTCCTTTCGCCAAGTCATAGATGCAGCCTGCGCTTTTAATTCCTTCCAACATGTTCACATTCGCTTCTATTTCGCCCAGCTCGATACGATGGCCCATATGCTTGATCTGATAATCCTTGCGGGATACAAAAATCAGCTCCCCCGCATCGTTTATCCTGCCCAGATCCCCGGTGCGGTAAATCAGTTCAGGATACGCCGTGTTTAACGGGTTCTGGACAAATGCCTCCCGGGTTTTCTCAAAATTATTGTAATATCCAAGTGTCAGGGAAGTCCCCCGGATACAGATCTCGCCGGTCTCTCCTCTGCCCGCCAGGGTATTGTCCTCCTTTAATAAAAGAATCTCCGTGTTGGCAAAGGGCCGCCCGATAGGAATCGCCTCATCCAGTTCAAAATCCCGCTCTACCTTGTAATAACAACACATCCCCGTGCCTTCCGTCGGGCCGTAAAGATTGGTGAATTTTGCCTGAGGCAGCGCCTCCCGCCAGCGTCTGAACTGTTTGATGGGAAAGACCTCGCTGCCGAAGGCCACCGTACGCAGATATTGGGGAATCACCGACTTAAAGGTATCAAATGCAGAAATAAATGTCAGCGCAGACACCACCCAGCATACCGTATTGATCTGCTGCTCATTCAAAAACTCCACCAGCTTTACCGGCATCATAAACAGCTCCCTGGGGATCAGATAGGTAGTGGCACCATACTTGATGGTGGGATACAGTTCCTTCAGGCACGCGTCGAAATACAGGGGCGTCTGATTGCCGAATACGGTATTCTCGTCGAATTCCAATACCCGGGACAGCTGTTCAATATAATCCAGCACCGATCGATGACATGCCGCCACGCCCTTGGGCACACCGGTAGATCCCGAGGTAAACACCACATAAATGGGATCGGTATCAATTGCCCTGTCATGAATTTCCTCCAGTGCCGCCTGATCGATCTCCGTGCCCTTTATCTCGTCATACAAAACCACCTCTGCCCCGCCGGAAAAGCCCCTGGCAGTCACTGCCGTCTGCTCGTCGCAAAGGATCACCTCCGCCTGCAGGTTGTCCAGAATCAGATCAATCCGCGCCCTCGGCATCTCCTCATCTATGGGCACATAGAAGCATCCTCCCCTGATCACACCGAAAAAGGCGGTAACCTCCCTGGGGTGCTTGTTCATAAACACCACCACGGGCTTTTTGTATATTCCTTTCCTGTGCAGCCAGGTGCCGATGGCCCGGCTCTCCCTGTCCACTTCCGAAAAGGTCATTCCTTCTGTGCCGTTGGAAAACGCGATTTTGTCCGGTACCCGCAAAACCGTCCTCTCCAGATAATCCAAAACATTATTCTGCATTGCCCTCTGCCTTTCTATTTCGTAATCAGCTCTTCCCGGCAGGGGTCAAACCTGCCGCACTCCTGCACCGCACATTTTGCCAGAACCTCCAGCACATCCAGATACCCGGCAGGCAGCACATAATCCCGCTTCAGCAGGGAAAGTTCTGTACAACCCAGCAGGTTGACTTCTGTCCCCCGTCCGAAAAGCTCTTCTCCCACCCGGACAAACTGGTCGATATTGCCCTGCTCGCCGGTTTTAATCTGACGATAAATCAGATCCATGACCGTTCGCTGAGAGTCCTCTCCGGGATATACCACCGTGATTCCATACTGATCAAACACCCGGTCAAACAGGCCGCTTTTTACCGTTCCGTCGGTGGCAAGGATTCCTGCCCTGTGCACCCCCGCAGACCTTAAATACTCCGCAGTCTCACGTATGGCGTGCAGTACTCTGAGGCCGATGCCGGTTTCCAGCTCATCATGAAAATAATGGGCCGTAATACAGGGAATTGCCAGCAGGCCGGCTCCCATGCACTTCAGCTCCCGCCCCACCTCAATCATCGGCGGAGCAGGATTATCCTGGCTTAATCCCAGGATATATCGGGTGCGGTCAGGAATTGACGGCTTACTGTGCAGCAGTATCTCCATATGCTCCTGATCACTTTCCGCCTGGCTCATCCTTGTCAGCAAATATAAGAAATAGGTGGTGGCCATGGGTCCCAGCCCACCGATAATTCCCAGCTTCTTCATCTGTATACCTCGTATATAGTTTCGTCATGGTACCTCCGGATACGCCTCATGGTCATAATTATGGGAGTTATTGTGCTGCCCGGAATATTCCATAAGCTCTGCATCGGTCCAATAGAAAATATCAGGATGATCCGTTCTTGGAGTCGTGTCCAGATGGTGCCAGCCCTCCCCAATATCAACCAAATTCCAGTAATGCTCTGTCTTTGCCGGAATTTTTGTTATATCCATATTGGTGATGCCCGCCCGGTCCAGCAGGACCTTTGTGGTGCTTGCGTAGACATAGCAGTCTCCCTGCTTCTTCACCAAGCCCTCGTAAGCCGCCCTCACCCAGTCCCCCTTTTCGGAATGGCTGATATAACCCACATTGCTTTTTACATAGCTGTAAATAGCTCTCAGCTTATCAAGCTCGCTCATATTCTCCGTTATGATTGAGGCCAGCACGTTATCCGCATAGCCGTATACCTCGCTCAGGTCGTAGGTAGTGGACACCACCGTGATATTTACCGTGACCGACGCAGTATTTCCCGCGTAATCCACTGCGGAATATGTCACAGGATACACCCCCGCCGCCTCCAGGTTCACCTGACTGTTATCCACATTAAGAGGCAGCTCCGCTCCGCTGTTATCCGTAACCGTAATACCCGCCTTATAGGAAACAGATGTTCCCATAACATACGCTATGTCTTTCGCACCTATGATAACTGGCGGTTCCGTATCCTCCGTCAGTGTAAGCATGGCAGATGCAGTGGTCGTATTACCGCCGGCATCCGTAAAGATTAACGCTACCTCCCGGCTTCCCGCAGCTGTGACATCCGGCTCCTGTACAAAGGCTGCCGTCACGGGCGTAGTATCCTGCGCAGATACCAGGAACTCTTCCGCAGACACAGGCGTGTTGACAAATCCGGTCACATCTCTCACTTCCACAACCGGCGGAACGGTATCCGCAATCGTAAGCACGGATTGATATACTACCCCATCCACCTCTATACTCACTTTCTGTCGGGAAGGCTGAGAAGTATCAATGTCCGAAGCCAAAAGCTTCCTGTCCTGTCCTGCCAGCGTAAAGTCTTCCACCGTCGGCGGAGCAGCTCCTATCTCCCACTGCAGTTCTGCCAGAACCGGCGTAATAAATAGCTTCGTTTCCATCCGGGTCACATTACCGCCCAAGTCGCTCAGCAGAACAACGATATTCTGCTCTCCCCATTTTCCGAAATCCGGAGCCTCGGCAAAAACCACGGATACGGTAGTGGCATCCTGTATATCCTTCACAAAATCCTCCGCCCGGCAAAACTGCCCGTAACCCAATTCAATGGGCTCCACCGCAGCCTGAGGCGCAATGGTATCCTGAATAAACAGGGTACAACTGTGGATAAAAATACCGTTTCTAACAGTCACCCGGTACTTTCCGGGTGTATGAATGTCAAAACTGGGTGCTTCGCCTACAAAGACCGCATTCGGCTTATATTTCTTAAAAAAGTCCTGGGCCTTGACCTCTACTCCCGCCTCCACATAGCATGTGCCATATGTCAGATTGTCAGAGTAAAAGCCTCCGCCCACCAGCAGCAGCAATAACAACAGGTTACAGATCAGCAGAAAGCGGACTCTTCTTCGTCTTCTTCTGGCTTTCCGTCGTCTCCACATTTCCCTCTCATATTCCTGCTGCTCGGCTCTTGTTAAATAATCACCGTTTCTCATCAACCGTTCCTGCCTCGCTACAACATGCACATTTCACCCATTTTAACCCCTATGCGGAAAAATTGTCAATAGAAGAACTCTTGTTATTAGTTATCACACAGTTGTTTCAAAGTTGCATCATAAAAGTATCCCCGCAGAAAAGCATCCATTTTCCTGCGGGGATAACTGCCTGTAAATTCACATTATACAGGATATGCCCCGTTTGCGGTATCCGCCTGGGTCATATCTACTTTTTCCTGCTGTGCCTGACGATATTTGAAGAAATCCATGGCAACCTGAGGGAATAACGCATAAGACAAAACGTCCTCATCCTGCTGCTTCCACTCCTTCATCTCATTCTCCAGCTTATCCATTTCATTGCTCAGCGTATCTGCAAAGCGTCCGGTCAGTCTGGTCTCGCCGGGGATAACCTTATCGATCACCTCCTGGCTCATGGGCTTAACGGTCTGGCCGTACTCACCGCGAAGCACTGCCTTGGTCTCCTTGGTTGCCATCTTATATCTCTCGCCCATCAGTACATTAAATACTGCCTGGGTTCCCACAATCTGAGAAGAAGGAGTAACCAGGGGCGGCTCGCCCAGATCCTTACGAACCTGAGGGATCTCCCGGAGCACATCATAATACCTGTCTTCCGCATTTTGCTCCTTTAACTGGCTCACCATGTTGGAAAGCATGCCGCCGGGCACCTGATAGAGCAGGGTCTTAATATCAACACCCATAACCTTGGGATTCAGCAGACCGCTCTTTAAGCATTCATCTCTGAAAGGACGGAAGTAATCCGCGATCTCCGCCAACAGATTCTGATCAAAGCCGGTATCATAAGGTGTGCCCCGGAAGGTCTCCACCATAACCTCTGTCGCCGGCTGGGAGGTTCCCATGGCCAGAGGGCTCATGGCGGTGTCAATCACGTCAACACCCGCTTCCACTGCCTTCAGATAGGTCATTCCCGCCACACCGGAGGTATAGTGGGTGTGCAGCTGGATGGGAAGCTTTGTATTTTCCTTCATGGCCGCGATCAGCTCGCTTGCCTTATAAGGAACCAGCAGTCCCGCCATATCCTTGATACAGATGGAATCTGCTCCCATCTCTTCAATCTTCTTCGCCATATCTGCCCAATATTCCAGGGTATAGGCGTCTCCCAGGGTATAGGATAATGCTACCTGGGCATGGCCTCTTCCTTCCTGCTGCTTCATTCTGTTGGTGGCGTTAACCGCCTCCTGCAGATTAGGCAGATAATTCAGACAGTCAAAAATACGGATAATGTCAATACCGTTTGCAATGGACTTCTGCACAAAAGCGTCCACAACGTCGTCGGCATAGGGCCTGTAGCCAAGAATGTTCTGTCCGCGGAACAACATCTGCAGCTTGGTATTCTTAAAACCGTCGCGCAGTTTACGCAGTCTGTCCCAGGGATCTTCCTTCAGGAAACGTAAGGAAGCGTCAAAGGTTGCGCCGCCCCAGCATTCTACGGAATGGTATCCCACCTTATCCATTTTCTCCACTATGGGAAGCATAAATTCGGTAGGCATTCTGGTAGCAATCAGAGACTGGTGTGCATCACGCAGTATCGTTTCCGTTATTTTAATCGGTTTTTTTGTGATTTCTGACATTGCGAATTTCCTCCATTATTTTAGTTTAGCATTGCTCAAAAGACCCCGAAGATGGCCATAAAGGTACCTGCGGCCACGGCGGTTCCGATGACGCCGGCCACGTTAGGTCCCATGGCGTGCATCAGCAGGAAGTTGGTGGGATCCGCCTCCGCGCCCACCTTCTGGGACACCCTGGCTGCCATGGGAACGGCAGATACGCCGGCCGAGCCAATCAGAGGGTTCACCTTGCCGTGAGTGGCCTTGCATAACAGCTTACCGAACAGGACACCGGCTATCGTACCGAAGATAAATGCAACCAGGCCCAGACCTACGATCTTCAGTGTATCCCAGTTCAGGAATGCTTCTGCACTGGTGGTTGCACCTACGGAAGTTCCCAGCAAAATGACTACAATATACATCATGGCATTGGAAGCCGTCTCTGTCAGCTGTCTTACCACACCGGATTCCCGGAACAGATTGCCTAACATCAGCATACCCACAAGAGGGGCCGTGGTAGGAAGGATCAGGCACACCACGATGGTAACGATAATGGGGAACAGAATCTTCTCCAGCTTGGAAACAGGCCGAAGCTGTCCCATCTTGATGGCTCTCTCTGCCTTTGTTGTAAAAAGCTTCATAAAGGGCGGCTGAATCACAGGCACCAGGGACATATATGAATATGCCGCCACCGCAATGGGACCCATTATCGCCGTCTGTCCCAGCTTACTTGCCAGGAAGATGGAGGTAGGGCCGTCAGCGCCGCCGATAATGGAGATTGCCGCTGCCGCCATGTCGTTAAAGCCCAGCGCAATAGCGCCGAAATATGCGGCAAAGATACCGAACTGTGCCGCTGCTCCCAGCAGGAAGCTCTTGGGATTGGCGATCAGCGGGCCGAAGTCCGTCATGGCGCCAACACCCATGAAGATCAGGGAGGGCAGAATCGCCCATTCGTCTAATTTGTAAAAATAATACAGCAACCCGCCCACACCGTTTGAAGCGTCCTCCGCATGAAGCATGATGTCAGGGTAAATATTTACCAGCAGCATGCCGAAGGCAATGGGAACCAAGAGCAGCGGCTCAAATTCGTGGCGGATAGCCAGATAAAGGAAAAAGCACGCAACCGCTATCATCAGGTAATTTCCCCAGGTCAGGTTAAAAAACGCCGTCTGATGGAGCAGGTTATTCAGCGTAGATCCTATATATTCCATTTGTTGACCTCCTGTTGTCGTTGTCTATAGTGGAAATGATTCCTATGCCCGTGAACCTCAGTTCATGGTCGCCAGAACCGCTCCCGCTTCTATTGCATCGCCAACAGCGACATCAATGCTTGCAACTGTACCGTCCTGAGGAGCAACTACGGGAATCTCCATCTTCATGGCCTCGATGATGACCACGGGATCCCCTGCCTTGACCACGTCACCCGGCTTCTTCTCCAGCTTAAATACCTTTCCTGCAGCGCCTGCCTCGATTTTCACACTGCCGGCACCACCTGCCGCCTTGGGCGCTGCAGCGGGAGCCGCCTTAGGCGCTGCCTTGGGAGCAGCGGGCGCCTTTGCCGCTGCGGGAGCGCCTGTGGACGCACCCTCTTCCACCGTTACATCATATACATTTCCGTTCACCGTAATGGTATAATTTTTCATGTTATTTTCCTCCAGAATAATATTTATATTTGCTTCTCATAAAAGGAACCTTTGTGGGAAAACATATGTCGGTTTCCCTTGTCAGCAGCTACCGCCGTCTGATAGAACGCACCACAAATCCGTCCGCCGATGCTGCGCCTTCGCTTGCCGCTATCGCTGCCGCTATTACAGCCACCAGCTCCAGATCATCGGTTTCGTCCACTGCAATCTCCGCTGCCTCATTGCCGACAGCTTCTCCGCCGCTTGCGCCCGCCGCTGCTTTCTTCTTTGCGGCCGCGTCCTGCGCCCTGTTGATAAAGCGGAAGCAGGATATGATAAGGGAAATCAGAATCAGTACGATAAACACCGTCCCCATGCCGATCAGCGTATTCAGCGCCGCCTTGCTCATCAGCTCTCCCATGGATGCAGTGGGGTTCAGGGATGCCGATTGCAGACGCATAAACAGATCGTTGGAGAAAATGACCTCCGCCACGGCATTCTGCTTTTCCCCGGTTATGGAAACTTCCACAATGATCTGCTTTCCGTCAATCTTAATCTTTGCTTCGCCCATCTCGGAAATGCCGCCTATGGTCTCCAGGCCGGAGTCAAAGGACTGGACGCCGGTTGCCACTGCGTTTCCCTCTGCAACCACCCCGAAATACTGCTCACACAGATATTCAATCTCTTCGTTGGTCCCCAGATCCTCAACGGCAAAGGGATTACCCTGACAGAGGTAGTCGGAGAAAAGGGATACCACTGCTTTTGCCGCTTCTCCGGCGTTGTCTGCCCTGTTCTGCTCGTAAACTGTCAGCTCTTCCCCGCTTCCGCAGGCAGTCAGTCCGAAAATACAGGCGATCATACAAACATAAGCCAATAGTTTCTTCTTCATCTTACTCTAATCACCTCTCTATACTGTTCCGTGCTTTTTAACGGGACGGTCCTCACTCTTGGTAAAGAGCATTTCAAAGGCACCGATCACATACCTTCTGGTATCCGCAGCCTCCACAATTCTGTCCACATAGCCTCTTCTTGCCGCACTTACCGCCGAAAGCTGCAGAGCATCATACGCAGCCGCCTTCTCGCTGATCACGTCCGCGCCCTGGCCGTCGTACATAATCTTTGCCGCAAGCCTGCCTTCCATGGTACCGATCTCCGCATCAGGCCAGGCATAAGTAATATCCGCCCCGATTGCTGCGGAATTCATAACTACAGCCGCCGTCCCCAGCGCCTTGCCGATCACTACATTCACCTTGGGAACCGTAGCATTGGCAAACGCATAGGTGAGTCTTGCCGCCGCCTTTGCAATGCCTTTTTCCGAGCACAGGGTAGCCTTGTAGCCCTTTACGTTGGTCAGTGTCAGAACAGGAATGTCAAAAGCATCGCAGAAGCCTACAAAGTCAGCCGCCTTCTCGCAGCCCTGCCTGGATAAAACAGCGTCCAGCTTCTCCGTCACCTTGCCCTCCGCGTCACAAACCTCGCTGCGGTTGGCCACAGCGCCTACCGTCACCCCGTCCAGCTTCAGGAAGCCCACTACCATATCCTTTGCGTAATTTGACTTTACCTCAAAGAAATCGTTGTTGTCCGCCAGAATGGACAGCGCCACGGAAGTGTCTCCCACACAGTTGGCCAGATCGGTGCACTGGCGGTTCAAGTCATCGGTACATTCTACAATATCGCTGCCTTCTCCGTTGTTTGCAGGCAGGAAGCCAATCAGTTCCCTGATCTTTGCCAGGATGGATGCCTCATCCGCCACCACGTCCACGATGCCGCTCTCTTCGGACTGGAATGCTGCAGATGCGGAGTCACACTTGGTGACCACATTGCCGTCCAGGGCATTGGGCGCATTGACAAAAAGCTTTGCGTTCTTCTCCTCCATAAAGGTAAAGTCCGTCAATGTAGGGAACAGAGCAAGTCCGCCGCCGCAGCTGCCCAGAACTGCAGTAATCTGGGGAATCACACCGGAGCATAAAGCCTGCTTCCTGTAAATCTCGCCGAAGGCATTCAAAGCATCCGTCGCCTCCTGCAATCTCAACCCGGCAGAATCAATGAGACCGATGACAGGTGACCCCGTCTTCATGGCCAGATCATAAAGTTTGGTGATCTTTTTCGCGTGCATCTCGCCGATGGTGCCGTTCATCACGGACACATCCTGACTGTACACGTACACAGGCTTTCCACCTATTACTCCATAGCCGGTCACACAACCGTCAGAAGGAGTTTCGCCCGGTTTCATATTGAAATCCGTGGCTCTTGCTGTTACAAGTCCGCCGATCTCAACGAAACTGTTGTCATCGAGCAAAGCTGCTATTCTTTGACTCGCTTTTGATGTACTACTCATGCTTTCAGCCCTCCGTTTATATAAATAAATGCAGAACATTCCGAACCGGGAAACAAATTCCCCCGATTATCCATCTTAGTATATCACAAAAAAAGCAATCCGCATAGCACGAATTGCATTTTTCTTACAATTTTTTGCAGGGACATCAGGATATTTATTGCCCCTTCTTCAATAGCCCAAGGGCAAAAAGCGCCCCAGTACCTGTCTCAGGCACCACACAAAGCAAATCTCATCCACCGTGCTCACGGTGACAATCCGCTCCCGTTTATAGACGGTGCCGTCTACTATGTACCGGATCTCTCCCACCTGGGTTCCGCTCTCTACCGGAGCCGCCAGCGTCTTCTCCCAGCTGTAATCCACCCGGATTTCTTCATCCGCCCGCATCAGCAGCCCTTCCGCATCCTGGCCGCCTTCCTGCAGGACACCCTCTTCTTCCGCAACGGCAATCTCCGTATAAGCCGTTCCTCCCAGAATATCCGTCTGTCCGTTCAGAACCCTGACCGGCTTCAGCATCGTTTCGTCAAAGGCAGTCCCCGCCTCATCAAAGCTTCTGTAAAAGTAGTTATCAATGCCATACTTCATCAGCTCTTTTGTGTCACTCCACTTCCAGGTTTTATGATTAGGCCAGCCACAGGCAAGGAGCGCCACCACAAAGGTTCTGCCGTCCCGCTCCAGTGCCCCTACATAACAATATCCCGCCTTATTGGTAAATCCTGTCTTACCGCTCAGTGCCCCGTCCATCATATTCAGAAAGGCATTGTGATTGGAGCAGTAAAAGCTGCGCCCGTTAGCTTGGAAGCTGTGATTTGCCGTTCTGGTGATCTTTAAAAAATCCTCTTTACTCGGCGAATCCAGAACACAGTAGGACATAATTTTCGCCAGCTCCGCCGCCGTGGTGCAATGCTCCTTCTGTATGACAGTTCCGTCCTGCAGGATAAACTCCTGCGTGGCATCCAGTCCGTTGGGCGTGATAAACCAGCTATCCTTACATCCCAGCTCCACTGCCTTTTCATTCATCAGCCGGGCAAAGGCAGCCACTGCCTCCTGACTCTCCTCCCAGGTATACTCCCCCGCAGGCTTATCCGCAAGCGGCGCTTCCAGCAGGCGCTTCCCCACATGCTCAGCCAGCGCTACTGCCGAATCATTATGGGATTCCAGCATCAGCGAATACAGCAGGTCATTCACCGTATACTGCTCTCCCTTTTGCAGATTCAGCTTTACCTTGGGCATGCCCGCCGCATAAGCGGACACCTCCAGGATTTCCTCCGGGGAGACATTCTCCAGCACCAGGATGCAGGTCAGTATTTTCGTGGTACTTGCCATTGGCATGGGCGTTTCCGCCGCCTTTCCGTAAAGCACCCTCCCCGTTTCCCCGTCCATGAGCGCCGCCGCCGTGGCATACAGAGACAGATCAGTCTCCGGTGAAAGATCAGCCTCCGGATATGCCTCTTTTGCCCTGACACTTAATTGCACCGCCAAAAAAACAACACAAAAAAAGCCCCATATTATTTTTATCCGCACGTTCCCTCTCATTCCGCCGCACATGCGGCATAATAATCGGATGGATTTCTAATAATATATGAGGCCTGCCTTCTAAATATCCAGCTGCATTTGTACTTCCGCTTCTGCCTGCTGCTTAAATTCCTCCACCTGCACCGGATTCAGCTCCGGCAGTTCTTCCAGACTTTTCACGCCGAAGCTGCGCAGGAATTGCTCCGTTGTTCCGAACAGCAGGGGACGCCCCGGAGCATTCAGCCTGCCCAGCTCCGTTACCAGATCATATTCCAGCAGCTTATTGATGGCATGGTCGCAGCTGACCCCCCTGATCCGCTCAATCTCGGCTCTGGTGATAGGCTGCTTATAGGCAATGATAGACAGGGTTTCCAGCACGGTATCCGTCAACGCCATCTTCCTGGGCGCTTTGGCAATCTTGATCAGATATTCATACATTTCCGACTTGGTACATAACTGCACGGCATCGTCAAACCAGACAAGCGCAATCCCGCGATCCTCCTGCGCATACCGCTGTTCCATTTCCTTCAAGATTTCCTTTGTAACCTTTACATCCTCTTCTATGACATCAGCCAGGCTCTTCACCTCCACCGAATCTCCCATAGTAAACAGTACTGCCTCCAGTACCGCCTCCGCTCTGGTCCGTTCCATATATCCTCTCATTCCGTCGCGCAAACGACCCTTGCTGCAGGGAAATTTCCCCTCATTGCGTATTGGCTAACTGCGAAGTAATGATAATATCGTCAAAAATGTTTTCCTGGCTGATGGATATTTTACCTATTTTCATCAGCTCCAGTATAATCAGAAACGTAACGATCAGCTCCATCTTGCTGGACTGCTTTTCCAGCAGCCTGCGAAAGCTGAAGCTCCTGTGCTCCCTGGCATAGGCCTCCACGTAAAGGGCCTTTGCCTCCATATCCACCTCTTCCTTCTCTATGTTGCCGTACCGGCTCCGGATGGGGTCGATCTTGTCCTCCTGCTTCCTCACTATGAACTTAAACAGCTCATGGAGCTTATTTAACGTCATGTCCCCAATCAGTTCTTCGTAGTCAACAGGCTGCCTGTAGGCCGCCACCTCCTCCGGCAGCTTCTGCGCCCGGTACAGATTTCTCTCCGCATCCACCTGCCTGTCCCGAAGCTCGAAGGACATAAATTTGTACATTTTATACTCCAGCAGCTTCTGCACCAGCTCGGTTCTGGGATCCTCTTCCTCCCCTTCCTCGTTTACCTCCTTCGGCAGAAGCATACGGCATTTAATGTCGATCAGTGTCGCTGCCATCACCAGGAATTCACTCATCACATTCATATCGTCTTTTTCCATCTGCCGGATATAGTCCAGATATTGGGCCGTGATCTCCACAATGGGGATGTCGTAAATATCAATTTTGTTTTTATCTATCAAATGAAGCAAAAGATCCAGGGGACCTTCAAACACTTCCAGCTTAACAGGTATCGCCATAATTTCCTCACAAATTTGCTCACATTGTCCTATTGTAGCAGACTTCCCCCGGGAATCGCAAGGGGAACTTGTGTTCACGACGCTTAAGCGGTGCCTAATAAAGAACAGATCGGACAGGTCATCGATCTGCCGCAGAATCTTCCTCCGGCGCAAGCTCCACCACCCACAGCTCCCCCGGGTTGAACAGCCGGATTGGAATCGTGTGCATCCCCAGTCCCCTGCTTAGGAGCATGACCGACTTTCCTTCCCTGAAAATACCTCCGTCATACCTGGGGAACAGGCACAGGCTGGGAGCAATCAACCCCCTCCCCAGAAACGGAATCCGAATCACACCCCCGTGAACATGTCCCGATACCGTCAGGTCAGCTCCCCACTGTGCATATTCCGGAAAATAGTCCGGGTTGTGCGCAAGAAGTATTGTGTAACGGTCGTTATTCGGTTTCCCCAAAAGCTGACACAGGTATCCCCCTTCCATCTGGCACTGCTTAAAACGTTTATAATATGCCTTGTCAATCTCAGCGCCGTACACGGCAATCCCACATTCCTCCAGGTCCACATGACTGTTCACCAGCGGATCGACTTTCATGTCTTTCAAAGCCTGTCCATACTCCTCTGCCATCCCTCCGTAAATCTGAGGATAAAGCTTCAGACGGTATTCATGATTGCCGTTGCCGTAATAAATTGGAAATTCTCCCGCCAGCGCCCGAAGCAGACGAATCGCAGGTTCCATGCTTTTTCCGGAATGCGCAGTTAAAATATCACCCGCTATCAATATAATATCCGGCTTTTGCTTGCGAATTGCCGTCAAAAGATGTTCGTTTTCTTTTCCATAACGCTTATTATGCAAATCTGCAAGCACTACCGCCCTCACAGACTTTCTGATGCGCCGGTCCGAAAGTTTCAACCGGCGCACCACAAAGCGGTTGCTGTCATACAGCATCACCCACATCAGCAGGATAAACAAGATCCCAAAAACAGTTACTATAACGTCTGTCATTGTATTTCTCCATCGGCTCATACCGGCAATATATGCTTTGTCTGTCTTATAAGAGAAAGAACCCCAGTACCTTCTTCATATAATCGGCAAAGCTGGCCTTCTCCACCGTCTTTCCATACAGGATCGGAACGCTTCCGATCTCGACACCCTCCAGATAATACCTGGCCCGGCCCGCTTCACCGCCCTCTTCGGCAGGAGCCTGCACCGATTCTGGAAGATCAACCACCTTTTCCACCGCCGCCAGATTACTTCCCTGGGTATCCAGATAGCGGAACTCTCCCTCATATTTCAGCGGCACCCTTTCTTCCACGCCGCCCTCCACTGCCAGAGATGTCAGAGCGTCGGTATTCTCGTCTATGTATATTTTGCACACGCCGAAGCCGTAGGTCATAAGCGTCTGCACATCTGCGGAACGAGCCTTGGAATCCGACGCACCCATAACAACTGCTATTAAATCAATGCCTTCCTTGCTGGCCGTGGCAGAGATACAATATTTAGCCTTGCTGGTAAACCCGGTCTTCAGTCCCGTGGTGTACTGGTACTGCTTCAGCAGCTTATTGGTGCTGCTCAGTGTAAAATTGCTTGTTCCCTGAGGTGTCACATGCGTAATATCCTCCATCCAGATTTTCGTATAATTAAAGATCTCCGGATGCTTTACCGTCAGCTCCCTCGACATGATTGCTATGTCTCTTGCACAGGAATAATGCTCACTGGAATCGGTCAGACCACAGCAATCTTCAAAATGGGTATCCACCATTCCCAGAGCCAGCGCCTTTTGATTCATCATCTCCACAAATGCCTGCTCACTGCCCGCCACATGCTCCGCCACAGCCACGCTGGCATCGTTTCCCGAGGCAACGACAATACATTTAATCATGGTCTCCAAAGACTGTACCTCTCCCTGTGCCAGAAATACCTGAGAACCCCCCATGGAACTGGCATGCTCGCTGGTCAGCACATCGTCCGTCAGCTTCACCTTTCCCTCGTCTATCGCTTCAAAAGTCAGGAGCAGAGTCATGATTTTCGTTACGCTTGCCAGACTGCGCCGTTCGGTGGAGTTCAACTCATAAATGACCTGTCCCGTAGAGCTTTCTATCAGAATTACCGAAGGGGATGAAACAGATACGTTGGCGCTTGCCGGCAGCATGGCCGTCATCCAGACGACAACTGCAAGCAGCAGCGCTGTTAAAGATTTTTTCAAATACATAATGCCTCACTCCAATTTCGTTCCATACTCCAAGATATGAGGCTGTCACATTCGATAGAACAGAAAACCCCCAGTTTATGCAACCGAGGGTTTTCTTACGTTTTTAGTTATATTTACGTTTTCTCGCTGCTTCAGACTTCTTCTTACGCCTTACGCTGGGCTTTTCGTAATGCTCGCGCTTACGAATCTCCTGCTGAATACCGGCTTTGGCACAGCTTCTCTTAAAACGACGCAGCGCGCTGTCCAAAGTCTCATTTTCTTTTACGATTACGTTTGACATCTCTACCCTCCCTTCAGTCCCACAAGCATCTCGACTGATTGGGCTTATATTATGTAATACAGCATCTCTGCCACATACACAATTAGTATTATAACACAAATGTGCCATTCGTCAACTGTTTTTTATAAATTATCGTTTACAGTTGTCCGTCCAATACTTTTGCCGCCTCGGCAATAGCATCGGAAATTCCTCCCGGATTCTTGCCGCCGGCCTGGGCCATACCCGGACGCCCGCCGCCGCCTCCTCCTACAAGGCCCGCGATACCCTTGATCAGGTTCCCCGCATGAGCGCCCTTTGCCTGTGCGCCCTCCGTTGCCATCGCTACCATGTTGACCCTGCCGTCCTGATCGGAAAGAAGGACGACAACGCCCTCTCCCAGCTTCCCTTTCAGCTGGTCTCCCAGATCCCGCAGGCCGTTCATATCCACACCCTTCACGCTGGTGGCGAGGAGTTTGACTCCCTTTACCTCTTTCACCTGATCCATGACGTCTCCCAGGGCATCCTGCGCCGCCTTTGCCTTCAGGGACTCCAGCTCGGATCCAAGCCTCTTCATCTCCGCCATGACGTGCCCGCATTTCTCCACCAGCGCCGCCGGCGTCGTTTTCAACACCCTGCCTGCTTCTTCCACAGTCCTTTCCAGATTTCTGTAGTAATTCATAACGCCGCTGCCGGTCAGGGCCTCGATACGCCTTACTCCTGCTGCCACGCCGCTTTCGGACAGTATCTTAAACACGGAAATGGATCCTGTATCTGCCACATGGGTGCCGCCGCAGAATTCCACGGAAAAGTCACCCATCCTGACCACCCGGACCGTCTCGCCGTACTTTTCCCCAAACAGAGCCATAGCCCCGGTCTTCTTTGCCTCTTCCAGGCTCATGACCTCCGTAGTCACCGCAATGTTATCGGCGATCTTCTCATTTACCATCGCCTCCACCCTGTCCAGCTCTTCCCGGGTCATGGCTGCAGAATGGCTGAAATCAAAACGAAGCCTTTCCCCATCCACATAGGATCCGGACTGCTCCACATGGGCGCCCAGCACCTCCCGCAGGGCCTTCTGCAGCAAATGGGTGGCGCTGTGGTTTTTACAGGTATTATTGCGCTTTTCCCTGTCTACCTCCAGAGACGCTTTCTCATCCACACTTACCCTGCCGCTTACTACCTTGCCCACATGGCCGATTCTTCCGCCGGGAAGCTTCACGGTATCCAGCACTTCAAAAACACCTTTTTCAGTGCGGATTACACCGCTGTCCCCACTCTGTCCGCCCATTGTGGCATAAAAAGGAGTTTTCCTCACAAGGATCGTTCCGGTTTCTCCCGTCTCCAGAGTAGACCTGCGCTCTGTCTCGGAAGCAAGAGCGACGATAGTATCCTCCGCCTTCAGCATATTATATCCCACAAATTCACTGGTGATCCCGCTGTCCAATCCGTCGAAAAGACTTGCGTCCCCGTTCAGCTTCGCGGAGAAGTTCTGATTATCTCTTGCTTTCTGCTTCTGCTCCTCCATAGCAGCGGCAAAGCCTTCCTCATCTACCTTCAGTCCCTCTTCCTCCGCCAGCTCCACCGTCAGCTCCAGCGGGAAACCAAAGGTATCATAAAGATAAAATGCGGAATTCCCGTCGATGGCCTGTGCCTTCTCCTCCCTTCTGGCATCCAGGATCTTGCGGAACTCCTTCATACCGTTTTCCAGTGTACTCCCGAAACGGTCGTTTTCCTTTTTAAGCTCGGTAAGTATAAACTCCTGATTCTTTATCAATAGAGGATAGCTCTCCCCATAGATGTCACGGATAAACATTTCCGCAATTTTCAGAATGTCCTCAGTCTTTACATTCAAAATTCTCCCATGTCTCACCGCACGGCGGATCAGACGGCGCAGTACATAGCCGGCGCCTGCGTTGGAGGGAAGCAGCTTTGCCTCGTCGCCGATCAGCATGACGCTGGTACGGATATGGTCCGCCAGGATCCTCATGGATCTGGTCAGCTTCTCATCCTGCTCGTACTTTGTACCGGAAACCTTCTCAATGTAGGCAATGATGGGAACATACAGATCCGTCCTGTATACATCCTTCGTCCCGTTCAGAAAGGCCAGAATCCTTTCCAGTCCCCAACCGGTATCCACATTTTTCTGCTTTAAAGGCGTGAGCGTACCGTCCTGATGCTTCTCGTACTGCATAAACACGTCGTTTCCAAGCTCGGTATATTTTCCGCAGTCGCATCCTGGGCCGCAGTCAGGACCGCAGTCAGGCCTGTCCTCAATATAAAACATCTCGCTGTCGGGACCGCAGGGCCCGTATTCCAATCCCCACCAGTTATCCTCCGCCGGAAGAAAATGGACATTCTTCTTCTTAAATCCGGAAGCAATGCGGTACTGTGCACCTTCTTCATCTCTGGGCGCATTTTCGTCCCCCGCAAATACGGTAGCGGCAAGATGATCCGCATCAAAGCCGAATACTTCCGTCAAAAGCTCATAGCTCCACTGACAGCGCTCCTTTTTAAAATAATCCCCAAGACTCCAGCTTCCCAGCATCTCAAAGAAGGTCCCGTGGCTCTTGTCCCCCACAGATTCAATGTCGATCGTGCGGATACAGCCCTGCACGTTGCAAAGCCTGGTTCCCAGGGGATGCTTCCGGCCCAGAAGATAAGGCATCAGCGGCTGCATTCCGGCCACGTTGAAAAGTACTCCCGTAGATCCGTCGGAGACAAGGGAAACCGCCCCCACATCCACATGTCCACGGTCAATATAAAACTTTTTCCAGGTCTTTCTAAGCTCCTCCGCTGTAAATTGTCTCATTTTACTCTCCATACCTTTCTATCACTCATATCCTGCAGTTCATAAACTGTAACCATTATATTATCAGTTATCCCTGTTGTCAAATGCAGGATTTATTCGTCTTCTTCCTCAAGAATCCCGTTTAAGGTCTCCCTGGCCGCCATGATCTCATCATGGCGCCCTCGTTTTAACGCCGCTTCAAAAGCCGTAATATAATGATCCAGCTTCTTTCTCCTGTCTCCAAGAGCCTCCTCATACATACGCTCGGCACGCAGCAGTACCAGCCGGTTTTCTTCATAGTCCCTGGGCTGGATCTTTAAGTAGGCCAGCTCCTCCATACGCTTTTTGATTTCTTCATCGGTCATCTGGTTATCCTGACCCTTGATAATCATTTTCCTGGAAACTCCCGTGGACACTACCGTAACCTCCACCTCCAGCAGAGAATTGATGTCATAGGTATAAGTCACGTCCACCGATTCCCGGCCCTTTGGCCCCTTTGGCACCTCGATCTCCAACTCCCCCAGGAACAGATTGTTTCTGGCGAAACGGCTTTCCCCCTGAAGCACCCGGACGCGAACCGAGGACTGGTTGTCCCTTACGGTGTAAAGACGCTCGGTATGACTGGCGGGAATGACCGTGTTTCTCTCAATGATGGGGCAGAACCTGCCGTCCTCATACTTTCCCTCCTCGTACTCCACCACCACTTCCGTCCCCAGGGTAAAGGAGCAGACATCCGTGAGAATGACCTCCTTCACTTCCTGCCGGCGTTCCTTCATGGCAGCCTGAACGGCCGCCCCCAACGCCACTGTTTCATCCGGGTTCAGCTTCGTGTCCGGGAATTTCCGGAACAGGCGAATCAGGAAATCCCTGACAACTGACAATCTGGTAGCTCCGCCAATCAGCAATACCTCGTCTATATCACCTAATTTCAGCCCGGCATCGGAAAGGCTCTTTTTTACCGGCTCCCTGATCTTCATCAGCAGATCCTCACAGGCCTCCTCATACTCCCTGTATGTAATGCGCTGCTCCAGGGTTTCCTCATGACAGAGGAAAGACATCACAACCTCCTCATTATCGCTGACAGCACATTTTGCCTTTTCTGCCTGACGGTACAGGCGCACCTGTTCCTTCTCCGTCATGGCGGCCAGTTGCAGCCCTGACTTCTGTAAAAAGAGCTTCGCCATCACTGCGGTGAAATCCTCTCCGCCCAGATAATTGTCTCCCGCAACTGCACGCACCTCCAGTATATTGTGATACAGCTCCAGAATGGAGACGTCAAAGGTCCCGCCGCCCAGGTCGAACACCAGGAAACGTGTATCCTGGTTCCTGTCATACAGCCCATACGCTACCGCAGCAGCAGTGGGCTCGGAAATCATCCTCTCCACCTTCAGTCCCGCCAGCTCCCCGGCACGCTTTGTGGCCTTTCTGCGCTTATCGTCAAAATAGGCCGGCACGCTGATCACCGCCTCGGTGACCTCTTCCCCCAGAAAAGCCTCCGCATCTTCCTTTAAAGACCGCAGCACCATGCTGGAAAGCTCCTCCGGCTTAAAATGCCTGCCGCTTAAAACATACTCCCGCTCCGTCCCCATGCTCCGCTTAAAGGTCTGGGCTACGGAATCGGGATACAGGCTCATCCTCTCCCTGGCCGTCTCTCCCACATAAACATTCCCGTCCCCGTCCACACTGACCACGGACGGAGTCAGATTTTTCCCCAGTCTGTTAGGGATGATCTTCGGTCCGTCCTCTCCGAAAAATGCTATCAAACTGTTTGTCGTACCCAAATCGATTCCTACTGTCATGTCTATACTCCCCGGGTGCCCTTTGGCACGCATTCCCGTCACATTATGTCGGAAGTTTCCCTCCTGTCTTTTACCGGTTCTGTCTGCATCAGCCTTCCGGCTGCGTCCCGCTCCGATCCGGCCAGTTATGTTTCAAAGCGCTCAAACTCGCATTCGCTGGAAGTAGCTCCATAGCCCGGTCAAGGCGCTCCCTCGCCTCCTGCAGCCTCCCCTGCCGAAGCAGAAACAGAATATGCAGCGACTCCAGCTCACTGCAGACCACATTGGCACAGGACTGGCAGGAACCGCACCGGGAATCCTTATCCAGAAGCTTCTGTATCCCCTGGTCATCCGCGGTGTACCACGCCGCCAGCACCTCCAGATGCAGGTGTCCCTTCTCCCGGTTAAAATATTTGTTCTTCCCGGAAAAGGTTTCCTCCCGCAGCCTTTTTTTCAGCCGTTGCGCATATTCCTTCCCCTGCTTGTCCATCCCGCGGACAATACAGGCATACACAATATCTGCCAGATCACTCTCGATTTCCACGGAAGTGTCCCCGTGCTGCAGGTAATGGGCCAGTTTCGCCGCGTAATCGGCCACTGCCTTCTCTTCTCCGAACATAAGCTCTGTCCAGAGCGCCTGCCTGTAAATCCGGCAAAACTCTCCGGCTTCCTCCCCGGACACTTTTCCCCGCCGGGCAAACAGCATTCCCAGGCCTCCCTGTACCTCCAGACTGACCGCGGAATACGCACTTCCGTTCTGCTTCAGCTCCCGGCACCATTCTTCCAGCAGCTCCCTGGCATGAGTTTCGTCTTCACTGTGGATATATACCCCGGTGCGTTTCTCATAGCTTTTCCATTTATCCCTGTCGGCAAATCCGGCGTAAACCTCGCAGGCCTTTTCCGTCAGTCCCAGATCGTCATAGGCCTCTGCCAGCTGATTCAAAAACCATATGCTCTGATCTTTTGTCATCTCCTCATACTGCCTGCAGACCGCCAGCTTCCTCTCATAGTCCCCCAGCAGAGAGTACAGATCGGCCATATCCGTGTAGATGGTGGGGGACATATCCTGATCCATGTACAAAATTGCCTTTTTTATGTAGATAAGGGCCTTTTCATAATCCCCCGTATATTTGTAGACAAAGCTCAGCCCGTTCAGCGCATAAGGATTGGTGGGATTCATAGTCAGCGCCTTTTCAAAGTCCTCCCTGGCCTCCTTGTAATGATGCGCATCCCTGTAGAAAATTCCCCGCTCCACGAACATGTAGCTTTGAGGATATTGATAAAGATATTCCGTCAGCCGGGAAAGGCCTGCCTCATAAAAGCATATATTACCCTCTTCCAGGGGCTTCCGAAATTCCCTGCGAAATGCCTTCAGCTTATTATTCAGTTTCTCAAGCTCCATAGCCTTGTGTGATTTCTGATATTTGTAAGCCTCCAGTACATCGCTCTTAATTCCGTTTTTCTCCGCATCCGCCAATATCTTGTCCAGATCCTCCGTCTGCTCCAGGTCAAGATACACCTTGGCCACATATTCGTAAGCCTTTGCAAACGCGGGAAAATATTGAATGCACTGGCTTCCCGAGCGAATAACACCGCCTGCATCCAACTGTCTTCGATATGCCTCCAGCAGGATCGCATAAGCGGCATACACCTGATACTCCTCCGTCAGCCTGCGTACCGTCTCCTCACATTTTTCATACTCCTGCATCTCAACATAGATCTGCGCTGTCTCATAAAGGACCCCCACATCCCTGGCAGTTCCCTCCATGACCGCCTCCCCCTCTTTGACCGCCTCGGCAAATCTTGCCTCATCGGTAAAGCCAAGGGCAAAGCAGCACTGCATACGGATCATACATGCCTGCCTCAGCCGGTCTCTGTCTTTCTCCTTCTCTTCCTCACTTTCGTCAGTGAGCAGGCGTTTATGCAGCTCTTCCTCCCAGGCGCGGGTCATAATGATGGAATCCTCGTACTCTGCCTCCTCTACATAAAGCTTCGCCATCAGGCCGCTCCATTCCGCCTCTTTCCCGGGCGGCAGCTTTTTTTCTATCTCCGCCGCCAGCATAATTCCCCTGGCAATTTTCCCGTCCTGAAGATAGCACCAGCAGAGTTCCAGCGCCGATTCACTGCTTCCGTTTCTTCGCCAGTCTTCCTCCAGTTCTTTTTCGATCTCCCGGTTTACCTTAGCCAGCAGCTCCAGAAATTCATCCCCGCTCCCCGCGAAAAGCACCTTTTCGGCGCACTTTTTTGCCTCCTTGAACTGCTGATTGTCATAATACCACTCCGTCAGGCGCACATTCGCCATATAATGGTTGTCGTTTTCCTCCCTGAGTGCCTGATAAATCTCCGCGGAACGCCGGCGAAGGGCACCGTCCTCTGCCGTTCCCTGACGCCAGAACATCTCGGCCGCATTATACCGGAGCATTGCGTCCCCGGGATGCCTTTCCATCTCTCTCTCCAGAAGCGCCAGCGCTTCCTCTGTCCGGCCCTGTTTCTCCAGGAACTCCGCACGGCAGACCTCCATCACGGGATGTCGTATCTTCAGACCGTCCGCATTCTCAATACTCTGCCCTGCCTGTTCCATATCATCCTTCTGCAGCGCCTGCCAGCAGCGGTCATAATACTGCAGGAACAAGTCGTAGGGCGCCTCATCCTCACCTTCAAACTGGTCGAACTCCACGTCCTCGCCCCGTTCGCACTTATTCAGGATGTAATGGATAAAATCCGCCGGGAATTTTTCCCTCAGGGCCGCTGCCCCCGCGGTAATCTCCAGCTTTTTGTCCAAAAGCTTCCACACCTCTCCCGGCAGCCTGAAATGATCCATTATAAACCGCAGCAGCTTAAAACGGCAGTTTTCCTCTTCCTCCAGCGAAAGGAAACAATCGTCCGCAAACAGTTTCTCCCAGGCCTTTATGTCCTGTCTGCTGCGGATATTCCGATAGACTGCAGCCACCCTTTCCACCCAGAGACCGGAAGCCGTCTCATCTCTTGCTTCCGCCTGCTTTTCCTCGGACTGCTTTGCCAGACGGCAGGCCTCCTCATAAGCCTCCCTGAGCCGCTTAAAGCCCTCCGGGTTATCCTCCGGATTCGTCACTGTAAGCTTCTCCCTGTAAGCATTTTTAATATCCTTTTCATTCTTTGTTATCTCGATGCCGAGTATTTGGAAAACCTCGATCCTGTCCATCTTACCGCTCCGTTCCTGCTCCTATAAGTCAGGGAGCAGAATATCACTCCCGCTCCCCGATTTCTTCCCATTCCTCTAAAATGTGAACCTGTCCGCGAAATATGCGTCCAAATCCGCAATGGCGATTCTCTCCTGCTCCATGGAATCCCTGAAGCGTACCGTCACACAGCCATCCGTCTCCGAGTCAAAGTCATAGGTAACACAGAACGGCGTGCCGATTTCGTCCTGACGGCGATATCTCTTGCCGATATTCCCCCTGTCGTCAAATTCGCAATTATACTTTTTGGAAAGCTGCGTAAATATCTTTTCCGCCCCTTCATTCAGCTTCTTGGAAAGCGGCAGCACACCGATCTTCACCGGTGCAAGGGCCGGATGGAAATGAAGCACGGTACGCATATCGCCGCCCTCCAGCTCCTCCTCGTCATACGCGGCACACAAAAACGCCAGCACCACACGGTCCGCTCCCAGAGAAGGCTCAATGACATAGGGTATGTATTTCTCCTTCTTCTCATCGTCAAAATAGCTCATATCCTCACCGGAGGCGTTCACATGCCGGTTCAGGTCATAGTCCGTCCTGTCCGCAATGCCCCACAGCTCGCCCCAGCCAAAGGGGAACAGGAATTCAATGTCGGTGGTTCCCTTGCTGTAGAAGGAAAGCTCCTCCGGGCTGTGATCTCTCAGACGCATCTCTTCTTCCTTCATCCCCAGGGACAGCAGCCAGTCTCTGCAGAAGCCCCGCCAGTACTGAAACCATTCCATGTCCGTGCCGGGCTCACAGAAGAATTCCAGCTCCATCTGTTCAAACTCCCTGGTGCGGAAAATAAAGTTGCCGGGGGTAATCTCGTTGCGGAAGGTTTTCCCGATCTGGCCGATCCCGAAAGGAATCTTCTTTCTGGAAGTCCTCTGTACATTCTTGAAATTCACGAAGATGCCCTGGGCTGTCTCCGGCCGAAGGTATACCACGTTTTTAGCGTCCTCGGTAACACCCTGGAACGTCTTAAACATCAGGTTAAACTGGCGAATATCCGTAAAATTATGCTTGCCGCAGCCGGGACACGGCACCTGGTTCTCTTCTATAAATTTCACCATCTGCTCCTGACTCCAGGCGTCGACGCTCTCCTCCTGCGTAATCCCTTTTTCGGCACAGAAATCCTCAATCAGCTTATCGGCGCGGAATCGCTCATGGCACTCCTTACAGTCCATCAGGGGATCGGAGAAGCCGCCCAGATGCCCGCTTGCCACCCAGGTCTGAGGGTTCATAAGGATTGCACAGTCCACCCCTACATTGTAAGGATTCTCCTGCACAAACTTCTGCCACCAGGCCTTCTTCACATTATTCTTAAGCTCTACGCCCAGATTGCCGTAATCCCATGTATTCGCAAGCCCGCCGTAAATCTCCGACCCGGGATACACAAAGCCTCTGGCCTTTGCCAGCGCTACTATTTTATCCATTGTCTTTTCCATTTTTCTTACCCTCACATTCTTCTCTTATTTTTTTGCTGTTGTGTCTTTGTCTGCAACAAGCCGTTTATCCTGCCGCCTTCTGCAACGGCGGCTATTTCAGCATGATATACACGGTTCCCTCCGCAGCGGAGGCATCAACGCTCCTTTCGCCATTCAAAACCGCCCCCTCGCTTAAGAAGGCAATCTTTCCCGGACAGTAAATAACCGACTTTTCCTCAGTAATGATCAGCCTGCCGGCCCCCTCCTGCTTCAGCTGTTCTTCTGTTTTTAAGCTGTCGTCCTTTACACTTTTCAATGATGTCTGTAAGGCATATCCCTGTTTCAGCGCCTCATCCACGGTTCCAAAGAAAAAGCTTCCGCTACCCTTGTTATAGCCCTGGCTGAACTGATTATAACTGGCATATCCGTCAAAGTGATATACGATCAGCACCTTCCTGTTCAATTCCCCTGTTCCTTCGTCCGGCAGTGTCTCCACCGTTTCTACCTCGACAGCTTCTTTTCCTGCATTCTCGTTGAATCGGGCCACCTCACCCATCACCATGGCGGACAGCTCTGACAGGTTATAATAATCCCTGTCGAAATCCCCCACACAATAATAGGTCATCCTGCCGTTCCTGTCCACGGAAATCGTCGTAACTTCCGCCGCATCCGGCACACCGCCCCGGCCGCATCCCGCAAGCACTACTGCCAGCAGGCAGGCCAAAACCGCAAACACCCTGCATCTTTTCATTCCAAACTCCTCAATTAATCTGTCAGCTCTTCACTGACTTGCCCGGTGATTATTAATTGTACCAAAAATGCTCTTCTTTTTCAACAAAGAGTTTGCAGAACCTCCAGACTTTTAAACCCATGTCCCACATATTTATTCATATAATCTCTCGCTACCTGCCGAAGCTCCGCCAGGACAGAATCTGTCACCTTAAAAGTATAAAGCTTTTCAATGGGGCTTTCCGCTATGTATCCCAGCGCATAAACCGTGGATTCCTCCAGCTCCCTGTCAGAGGGAGGCCCCGGAAACTCCCCGCTCACCGCTATTGCCTTACACTCAAAAACGCACTGTACCAGAGGATTGGGCAGGCTTTTTGCACAGAGGGCCCGCAGGGACTGGTACAGCAGCTTCATCATTTCTCTTTCATCGTTATTTTCTCTGGTATAATAGTCGGCCACCTCCGCAAAATACATGCCGTAACAGGCGCCTTCATAATCAGTCCGAAGCTCTTCAAAATAATTCTGAATATCCGCCTCCGCGAGGGTATAGGAGCTCCGTCCTTCGTAGAGCTTAAACTTTCCGAAGGAAAACGGAGCCGCCGCTGCGGTGAGCCTGCTCCCCGGCCGCCTGGCGCCTCTGGCAAAAGCAGAAATCTTTCCCCTCTCCTTAGTCAAAAGGCTGATATGTCTGTCGTACTCCCCCACCGGAGACTGTTTTAGTATAATCCCTGTTACTATGATATATTCCTGCATTCGAAGCTTCTCCCGATGCGTTTTGCTTTGCTTCCGTCTCCCTTCCCCCGCTGGAGACAAATGATAAATAATCCTCTATCTTTCCGCTGTTTTCAAACCGCTTCCAGTATTCCATATTCATCTGCATATCCCCCGATCCCATTTGTATAAAAAAAAGTGGTTCGCACTCTTTCATGCCTGAAAGTAGAATTTGCAGATTTCCCTTTTTCTATTCCTTAATCTCCCTTTGGATTATATCCAAAATTTTTCAAAAGATAATCACTGTCCCTCCAATCCTTCTTCACCTTCACCCATAGCTGAAGATTCACCTGCATTTCCAACAGTTCTTCGATCTCCGGCCTTGCGGCGGATCCGATTTTCTTCAGCATGCCTCCGCCCTTTCCGATAATAATTCCCTTGTGTGAATCCCTTTCACACACTATCGTGGCCTCAATATGGCAGATTTTTCCCTTTTCCTTCATACTTTCGATGACCACCGCCACGCCGTGGGGAATCTCGTCCTGCAGCATCCGCAGAGCCTTTTCCCGGATCAGTTCCGCCGCAATCTGTCTCATAGGCTGATCCGTTATGGTATCCTCGTCATAAAACGCCCTGCCATAGGGCAAATATTTAAAAATACACTTCACCAGCTCGTCCGTATTGTTTCCCTTCAAAGCAGATACGGGCACGATTTCCTGAAAGTCCAGCTCGTCCCGGTAAACGTCAATAGAGGAAAATACCGCTTCCTTCTTGGCCGCATCCGTCTTATTGATTACCAGGATAACAGGTGTTTTTACCTTTTTCAGCTGTTCTATGATATGACGCTCACCCGCACCGATATAATCCGTCGGCTCCACCAGCCAAAGGATCACATCCACCTCCTCCAGAGTATGCTCCGCCACATTTACCATATAGTCTCCCAGCTTGTTTTTCGCCTTGTGAATACCGGGCGTGTCCAAAAAGACGATCTGGCCTTCGGGCCTGGTAAGAACGGTTTGAATGCGGTTTCTGGTAGTCTGGGGCTTGTTGGAAGTAATTGCTATCTTCTGCCCGATCAATCGGTTCATCAATGTGGACTTTCCCACGTTTGGCCTGCCGATCAGGGTTACAAACCCTGACCTGCAGGAATGTTCCTCGCTCATCTGTATCCTCCCTGTACATCGTCAAATACTGAACTGCATTTTGCACCAGTAAAAATATTCTACCAGTTTTTTTCCATAAAGTAAATGAAGGCAGGCATTTTTTATGCCGGCCTTCTCTGAATCAGCCATAAAGTCAAACAGTTATCGTCTGCCGCCGCAAATTACTGTCTTTTATCGACATTCCTGATTCGCTCAATTACATCCAGCAGCACCAGCAGCCCGCCGTACAGCAGGCCGCCGATGACCCAGACAAGCCAGTAATACTGGGGCTTGCCGTTTCCGGAGGGACCATAGGTAAGCCAGTAGAAAACAGCCGTTACTATAAGCCAGTAGATGACGCTGATTCCGCCTTTGATCCCCTGCCTTGCCTTATTCTTTCTGGTATACTCCCCTTCCTCCAGCAGCTTCTCCATAGCCGCCTGGTACACTCCGCCATAGACAAAGGACACACAGCCAAGTCCTTCAATCAGCAGCAGGATGCAGACTCCAAGCACCATCACCATGTCATTGACTCCTGTTCCTGCAAAGAAAAAGAGCGGTACCACTCCCAGAATACACAGCACGGTTCCCAGAATATTCAGTCGGGTATAGCATGTTTTCCACCCCGCCTTTTTCTCCTTTACCATCCCGGTCACCCCGTACTCTGTTTCAAAGGCTTCCTTCTCCAGAAAACCAAACTCTGCCGTTCTTGCATCACTGGACAGAAAGATTGCCACTGCGGCCGCAACCAGCACCAGCAGCACGACCATACCAATGCCGCCGGCTGCATCTTCTGAAAGGTAAGCCGCCTCTTCGCTCAATCCTCCCAGAAACAACAGACATATAGGTGAAATAACGCATAGGAAGGTAGCAAACGCTATCCTCGGCGCCTCCTTTTTCCTCAGAGAAAGATATTCCGAAGCTTCCTCCATGGTGACCCGCCGCAGGGCCGCCTTTTCCGCGTCATCCGCATATTCCGGTTCTCCCAGCTCATCTTTCAGCAGATAATCCGTAGTCACCCCGAAAATACTGCTCATCTGCAGGATCCTCTCCAGATCCGGGACTGACTGGGCTCCCTCCCACTTACTCACTGACTGTCTTGAGACTCCCAGCTGCTCTGCAAGCTCCTCCTGAGACCATCCTGCCTTCTTCCTTAACTGAATAATTTTGTCTGCCAATATCATAATCTGATTCTCCTTTTCCGGCATGTATCTGCCTGCTTTTTATGCCTGTAATCTTACCCTTTTTCCACATTACATGCCAGAAAGCAGCCTTGAAAATCTGTCAACTGCCGGTTGCCTTTATGCTCTGATCCGCATATTACCGAGAAAATTCGAACTTCTCTTTACACTACCACATTGCGCAAAACGTTCCGCTTCGCCCCCTCTGCCAACCCAGCCGCAAAGTTTTCCGTGTCTCCCTGAAGATACCCAAGCAACTCCTTATCCTGTCCCCAGCCGCTCTCCACCAGCTTTTCCGTCAGCCGATTCAGAATCTCCGTCAAATTCTCCCTGTCTCTGCCGGCGCAGAACTCTCTCAGGGCTGCATACTCCCGGTCCGAAAATTCCCGTCCCGGCTGCCTTCCCAGCAGCGCGGCCGCCAGCATATGTCTTAGAGGAATACTGCCGAGATTGAAAAACTGCTCCCTGTACTCCTCATGAAACCTGGTCAGGAGCTCCTCCGCCATCCCTTCCGGAAGCTTCCGGAAAAACCTTTGTTCCAGCGAGATATAAGATACATACCGCTCCACCCCATCAATTCCCGTCTCCTCCGAAACCGTCAGCAGCGTCGGATAATCCAGCCCGATAATGGTTTCCTGGGGCGCGAACCTGGGGTCATATTTCATGAAAAATTCCGGCAGAGCCTTTAAAACTGTATCCCTGTAATTCTCGTTTCCATATGCCCGAAAATCCGCAATCATTTCATTATAGCGCTCCTGTGTGCGTCTGGTCTTCTCCAATACCTTTTCATACCCCTGCCGATAGCTTTCCGCCGCCGTCATATTCCGCGATTTCCGCAGTATCCATGCCGATCCGCTGCCGCTGACTTTTATGGCTCCGCTGCTTATGGCGGCTCTGCCGAGTTTTATGGCTCCGCTGCCCTCTAAGGCATCCCTTCCGTCCTCCCACTCGTTTTCGCCGATACAGTAGCAGACAGCCTCCATCAGCATATTTGCCGTTTCGTAAGACACAGAAGAGCTCTCTCCCGATGTATATTTGAAAGCAAGCTTTGCCACCAGGGGCAGCAATTCCTCTATTTCATAACTTACAGGTTTCATACACTCCTCCTCATACCGAATCAGGGCTCATACTAATCCGTCAGATTCGCCAGCGCCTCCAGATACAGGCCCTTATCCCACCTCTGCACAATGTCGAACTTTCCAAACTCTCCTTTCGCTCCTGACTGCTGATAGCCGCAATAGCCGGCACGAATCGCCTCGGTGAACAGCGGCAGGCAGGTTCCCTCCAGATAATCCAGATCGCCAAAGCAGGTCTCGTCATACTGCTCCCGCATAAAGGTAAGCAGCTCGTCATCCGTCAGCAGGTCCATGGATTCGTTTTTAAACAGGTAAAAGATTTCCTGCAGTCTTCCCAGCGCCTCCGCATAATCCTCCCCCCGAATGTAATCAGAATCACAAAACGCCTGAATTAACCCGGGCAGAATACTTTCTCCGAATTCCACCCTATGCTGCTCCTTCAGACACCGCTCTCTCTCCTGCATCAGCATCTTTGCCTCTTCCTCCGTCAGGCTTAAGCCAAACCGCTCCCCATAGCGGTTGCTTTCCATCACCTTTGCCAGTTGGTTCTTCTGGCCCGCAAGCTCCAACCATTCCTTCTCTTCCATAGGCTGCCTCCTCATTGTCAAATTGACTGGTTTTTCATTTCCTTCAAACTATAGCCCTTGCCCGGAGACAATACCAGTCTTGATTTTCGGCGAATTTTGTGGTAATATATTTACAGATGAAAAAGACTCTTTGGATTCCCGATGTGAATCCGGCAGTTTTTATAATTTGTACATGAAAAAGGAACTGCCTCCTCTTCAGTGTGGGGCAGTTCCTTTTCATTTGATTTTTCGGCTTGAGCCCGGGAAGCTCTTCTCACGCTTATGCCATTACAGCAGGCTTTCCACCTTCTTAAATCTATCCTTCTCCGCCTGAATCTGCTGCTCATTCCCTACAACACACAGGAAATCATCCTCCATAAACGCTCTGATATACTTTGCAAGTCCGCGTATGCTCTCAGGCTCTGCATCCAATACTTCATTTCTGGCCGTCTGCACCATCTCCTGGGTCATGCCGGTAAAGTAATACTGCCTGGAACGGTGTCCTTTGCCCGCGGCGGTAAGCGGCACATCCAGATCACTGACGGCGCCGATGATGTACTTGGTCATGGTGCGCTCATCCGCCTCATAACCTGCAATAAAGTCTGCCGCATTTTCAAACACGTCAAGGGTCTGTCCCAGATTGGGATCCCGGTAGGAAACAAAGTAGCAATTGCCATCCACACCAAAACCGCACATGCAGCCGTACGCTCCTCCCTTGACCCGGACGTTAACCCACAGATATTCGTAGCCCATCATTACCCTGAGTACAGTCAGAGCACCGGTATAAGGAAGGCCCTTCTTGCGGAAATTACCTGCCCGGCATACATAATCTACCTGCCCGGGAGTAGTAAGGCCTTCGTTCTTCTTCACCGGTACAGGGGCATAAGCTTGCCGCTCCACCTCGCAGGTATACAGCTTCGCCTTTAACGCCGCTACAGGCGCTTCCAGCTTCTCCAGCTCGGCAGCATCCCCCGTAAAGTCGACCATCAGATTTTCGGGACGGAAGATCATCTTGCACAGAGTCTGAAGCTTTTCGATAATAGTATCCTTCTTTTCCTCGAAAGCTCCTTCCAGATCACAGGTCAAACGATACTGGGCCACGCCGCCCAGAGTCTCCTCCACCTCGTCCCTCACACCACCGTACGCCAGGGATCTCTTAATAGCCACCATATGTCCCGCCTGATTGGCATATTCCCTGAACTTGGAATTGTTCTCTGCCAGAGTCTCCTTCAATCTCTTGGTATCCGTGAAATCCGTGGTCAGAATCAGTTCCTCCATTAATTCGATGGCCCTGGGCAGATTTTCATACAGCGCTTTGGTGCATACCTCCATGGTCATGGTATACTTGTCAGCCGAATCCACGCTTCCATAAGTATTCTGGGCCACAAACATCTCTCCCGTAATCAGGTTTGTCTCATTGCAAAGCTCCCCGTACGTGTAATGGGCCGTATTCATATTAAAGAATACGTTCTTCAGGAAACCAATATAAGGGAAATACGCTTCCGGTATATCCTTTATCTTAAATATCAGTCTGAAATATCCGATGCCATTGGTTGCTATTTCATGGAGCAGCGCCGGAGTATCCCCCAGCTTTTTCTCCTGATTGTAAATGGGAGCCGCCTCACGTTTTAAATCCTCCCTGCTCAAAAGGGGAATCTTGGCAATATCCTCCGGGGTATCCTCCTTCTCCCGGAACTCATTCAGCCTGTCCATCATGGTGCGCACATCAGCCAGCTCCTGCTCGCTCATGCCAGCCTTGATCTTCGCCAGCTTGACTTTCAGCTCCGCATCCTGCTTCGCCGCCAGCCCTTCCTTCGGCAGAAGGAGCACCGTGGCGCAGTGAGGGTTGTCCAGAAAATATTTGCGGATGAGTTCCTCGAAATATCCTTCCTTTGCCTTCCGCTTTAAAGCCGCGTAAGTCTCATTCGCCTCGATATGGATAAAGGGTTTATTATCGTCATACAGCCAGCTGTCCAGCATCTGCAGCCCGTACATTAAACCCTTGGGAGTCGTTCCGAAGTCCGCCTCCCTGTATCTGAATTCAAAGCGGTTAATAGCGGACATCAGGGCCTTCTCATCAAAGCCCTTTTGAACGATACCCTCCAGCACCTCCCTGATTACCGCCTTGAACTCTTCCTCCCGGCCGGCGGAAGTTTCCGCCGCCACTACGCCGAAGTACGGCTGTCTGACGCCGTTGTCGTATATACTGTACACGTCCTTGCCGATTCCCCTATCGATCAGGGCCTGCTTCAGAGGCGCCCCGGGAACGGTGCAAAGAGCAAAATCCAGCACGTTCATGGCGATGGCAAACTCTTTGTCCAGACAGTCTCCCGCCGAGAAGCACTGCACCAGATATGCTTTCTCCTCCGGGTTTTCCCCGGTGCCTAACGGATATTCCTTTACATGCCGCACCGGCTTTTGGAAGACAGGCTCCTGCGTAATCTCGGAATCCACCTTCAGATAATCAAATTTTGACAGATACTGCTCGTCGATATAGGTCAGCTTTTCCGCCATATCCATATCGCCGTAGAGATAGATATAGCTGTTAGAGGGATGGTAGTAGGTTCTGTGGAAATTCAAAAACTGCTCATACGTCAGATCGGGAATGTTCACCGGGTCGCCGCCTGACTCCACTCCATAGGTGGTGTGGGGATACAGCACCGTGGTAACCTCTCTGTAAAGGATGCTGTCCGGATTGGAAAACGCTCCCTTCATCTCATTATATACCACACCGTTGTAGGTCAGCTCTCCCTCCTCACTCAATTCATAGTGCCACCCTTCCTGACGGAAGATCGCCTCGTTCTGATAAGTATTGGGATAAAACACCGCATCCAGATAAACGTGCATCAGATTCTGAAAATCCTTGTCGTTGCAGCTTGCCACGGGATATACAGTCTTATCCGGATAGGTCATGGCATTCAAAAAGGTATTCAAGGACCCTTTCACCAGCTCCACAAAAGGATCCTTCACCGGAAAATCCTTGGATCCGCAAAGCACGGAGTGCTCCGTAATATGCGCCACACCTGTGGAATCCTTAGGGGTGGTGCGGAAGCCTACATAAAACACCTTGTTGTCGTCGTTGTTGGAAATCAGTGCCACCCTGGCTCCGGTCTTTTTGTGCCTGCAGAGATAGGTCACACTGTCAATGTCCTTGATTTCCCTCCTTTCCAATACCTCATACGCGGTTAATTCTTCTACTTTCATCCTTCTTCTCCTTCTTTTATGTTAATTTTGCTTTTCTCGCGCTATAGCCCCATCAGGGCCAGCTTGCTCACGGACAGCTCCTGAATGACCAGGCCGCAGGCCTCCTTCTCTTCCTTCGTCATTCCCGTAAGCTGTTCTATGGAAAGCTGCTTTGTCACATACTCCCGTCTCCTTCTGCCAAACGGCCCCTTCCTTTCCTCAATCACATTCACTTTGATTCTAGCCTTGATCTGTCTGTACAGCTTCACCAGGAAGCTTGCCGGCTCCAGATAATATAAATGCGTCTCAAGGGTATCTTCCCCGTCCGCTTCCGGTAAAATATACTTTTGCACCAGCAGACGGAACTTGAACAGCACCTCCTCCGCCTCCAGAAGCTCGGCCATGGTATATCTGCTCCCTACATAGAGGCGGCCGGTATCCTGCATACTATATTTATAATCCTCATATACTGTCTGATTCATTGAATATCCTCGATTTTATATCCGCTTATCCGGCAGGCGTCCTGAATCGCTCTCAGGGAAAGCCCGGACTCCCTTGCCAGCTCCTCCGGCGTCACCTTCCGATGAAGCTCCTCCGCCAGCTCCCTGGCCTTGTCCGCCACCCGGTTCACCTTGTCCGCTATCCTTTGATCGGTCTTTTCGTTTGCCGCGTTCTCCCGAATATAATCCTCCATAGCGTCCATCATCAGCTTTGCCAGCATTCCCGGCGCCTCGGAAGGCTTTTCCAGACTCCCCAGCATACTTACTCCCATGGCAAGGGCCAGATTGCCCTCTCCGATCAGATCCTCCAGGGACACTCCCTGACCCGTATAAAGCCTGGCTATATCCGCCGCATCCTTAAGATAATGCTTGATCAGTTTTTGCTGTGCTTCCTCTTCCCCCGCCATGGCAGACAGGGTACAGGCCTCGATCTCTCCCGGCCCGAAAACGGGAAGTGCAGCAATTTCATCCATGTAATCCTGCAGATAATTTCTTTCCTCTTCCGTCAGATACTCGTCGGGATCCACCGGTTCCCCGATCCCCACCCTATGCTTTTCCAGATAGTCAAAGACCATCTCCAGCTGCTCATCGCTTAAGTCCTGTCCGGCAAAAGCCTCCCGGACCTGGTCCCTGCTGATGCAGCCTCCCTGCTCCCGCGCCTTTCGACGCACTGTTTCCAGGGTCTGCGCAAATAATATTTCCCTGTTCTGGCTCATGCCGCCTCCCTGTCCTATCTCCGGCCTCGTTCCTGAAAAAATGCCCGCCTCCGGCATTTTCGGGACGTGACATGGTTACTCTAAAACTGCGTACCTGGAAGAATGCCTGCTCCCGGCATACTTCCGGGTCTGACTTAGAATTTCCCGGATAACGTTCTTTGTTATCCTCAGAAATGATTCAGACCCTGTGTTGATGCGTAAACAAATGATTCTGACAATATTCGTAATTCCCGTTGCATTTAGAACAAAACCGGAATTCCAGCGTAGGGTCATCCTCCTCGGATCTGCCGCAGATCGCACATTTGTGCTTTGTGATCTTCGATCCTGCATTACGCCGGATGTCCTGCCGGTACTCCATCTTCCGCCTGACCTGCCTGGGGTTTAAGTGCATATGGCTCCTGGACCGCAGCCAGAAAAGCAGGAAATTTAGCAGCGATGCCGCGATTGCCGCCACCCCGAACCAGTACACCGCATACTGGGATTTCCCCACCATATAGTACTGCACCATCTGATACACCAGCATGATCCCGTAGACGACTCCCAGAAACTTTACCTTGACGGGAATCAGAAACATCAGCAGCACCTCGGCATTCGGGAAGGTGGCCGCATAGGCAAGGAAAATGGACATATTGATATAGTAAGTGCTGAACAGGCCCGCCCCCATCCGGCAGGCAATTGCAGCCCCTTCCAGACCATACCCCAGGTAAAGGACTCCCATACATACAAAGCCTGAGACGATGGTCAGAAGAATCCCCAGGAAAATGTATACATTATACTGCCACGTCCCCCATACCTTTTCCAGAGTAGTCCCCAGGCTTAAGTAGAACAGCAGCATAATAATCGTAAAAAAGTCAAGAGAGGAGGGCGGCGAAATGACCCAGGTCACCAGCCGCCAGACCTGGCCGTGCAGGATTGCATAGGGATCCAGCGTCAAATATCCCATAAAGGATGGTGCCAACAGAGTCAGAAGATACCCTGCCACATAGCACCCGATTAAAATATAAGTCAAATTCGGAATGGCGTATTTTCCGAATTTCTTTTCCCACTTTCCCATATAGTATCAATTCCTTTCAGCAATCGTTCTGCCTGTGCATTAAGTCGGCGATTTCACGCATACATTGTATCATGCCCTCCCCTATAAGTAAACCAACCATTTCCATTTTTAAGAGAAAAATCAGTATTTTCATAAACATTTCATATCCTTTGTTCGTTGCTTTTTTAGCTTTCATGTCGTATAATAGCTTCGTGTGTCGGATCATGTAACACACATAGCCAAACAATTTTAAGTACAGTTAAAGAACCACTCACAGGAAGGACGTGTCTGAATGGAAATGACCAACAATGCTGCCGCTCTTGGCATTGACATCGGTTCCACTACAGTTAAGATCGCAATACTGGATGCACAGCATCATATTTTGTTTTCCGATTATGAACGCCATTATGCCAATATCCGGGAAACCCTTTCCTCTCTTTTAAATAAAGCACGTAAAGCGCTGGGTAATCTCACTCTCTGTCCCATGATCACCGGATCGGGGGGGCTGACCCTGGCAAACCACCTGGGCGTTCCTTTTACCCAGGAGGTTATCGCCGTCGCCACCTCCCTCAGAGAGCTTGCTCCCGGGACAGACGTTGCCATTGAGCTGGGCGGCGAGGACGCAAAAATCATTTATTTTGAAGACGGCAATGTAGAACAGCGTATGAACGGTATCTGCGCCGGCGGTACCGGTTCCTTTATTGACCAGATGGCATCCCTGATCCAGACGGACGCCGCCGGTTTAAATGAGTATGCCAAAAATTACAAATCCCTGTACGACATAGCCGCCCGCTGCGGTGTGTTTGCCAAGACGGACATCCAGCCTCTGATCAACGAAGGCGCCACCAAAGAGGATCTGGCCGCCTCCATCTTTCAGGCAGTGGTAAACCAGACCATCTCCGGCCTGGCCTGCGGTAAGCCCATCAGGGGACACGTGGCGTTCCTGGGCGGCCCCCTGCACTTTCTCTCGGAGCTTCAGGCAGCGTTTATCCGCACTCTGAAGCTGGATGACGAGCACATTATCAACACGGATAATTCCCACCTCTTTGCCGCCATCGGTTCTGCGCTGAACACGGACGGCAAGGTTATCTTTACCCTGGACGAAATGGCAGCAAAGCTCTCCGGCCAGATCAAAATAGAATTTGAAGTGGAGCGCATGGAGCCCCTGTTTACCGACCAGGCGGCATATGACGAATTTCAGGAGCGCCACCGCCGCCATCACGTGAACACCTCGGAGCTTGCCTCCTACAAGGGCAACGCGTTTCTGGGAATAGACGCGGGCAGCACCACCACCAAAATTGCTCTGGTGGGCCAGGACGGCTCCCTGCTTTATTCCTTTTACAGCAGCAATGACGGCAGCCCTTTGAAGACGGCAATCCGCTCCTTAAAGGAAATCTATGGACTGCTGCCGGAGGATGTGCATATTGTCCGCGCCTGCTCCACCGGTTACGGCGAAGCGTTGATGAAGGCCGCTTTCCTGCTGGACGACGGCGAGGTGGAGACCGTGGCTCATTACTATGCCGCCGCATTCTTTAATCCTGATGTTGACTGTATTCTGGACATCGGCGGCCAGGACATGAAGTGTATCAAGATCAAAGATCAGACTGTGGACAGCGTACAGCTCAACGAAGCCTGTTCCTCCGGCTGCGGCTCCTTTATAGAAACCTTTGCCAAATCCTTAAATTACAGTGTTCAGGACTTTGCCAGGGCCGCGCTCTTTGCGGAGCATCCCATCGACCTGGGGACGCGCTGTACCGTGTTTATGAATTCCAAGGTAAAGCAGGCCCAGAAAGAAGGCGCCAGCGTGGCGGATATTTCCGCGGGACTGGCTTATTCCGTCATCAAAAACGCACTGTTTAAGGTCATCAAGGTATCCGATGCCTCGGAGCTGGGCCGGAATATCGTGGTACAGGGCGGTACCTTTTATAACGACGCCGTCCTGCGCAGCTTTGAAAAAATCGCGGGCTGCGAGGCGATTCGTCCCGACATTGCAGGCATCATGGGCGCCTTTGGCGCTGCCCTGATCGCCAGGGAACGTTATGAAGAGGGAGAACAGAGCGATATGCTCTCCTATGAAAAAATCTGCGACCTGCAGTACGAGACCAGTATGGCCAGATGCAAGGGCTGCACCAACAACTGCCGCCTTACCATCAGCAAATTCTCCGGCGGCCGGCAGTTCATCTCCGGCAACCGCTGTGAGCGGGGTATCGGCGGACGCAAAAACGCGGGCAATGTACCCAACCTTTTTGAATATAAGCTGCAGAGACTCTTTTCCTACCCTTCTCTGGAGCCGACGCAGGCTTCCAGGGGCACGGTAGGCATCCCCAGAGTCCTGAATATGTATGAAAATTATCCCTTCTGGCATGTCTTTTTCACCAGACTGGGATACCGGGTGGTGCTTTCCCCCAGCTCCAATCGAAAGATTTATGAGCTGGGCATCGAATCCATTCCCAGTGAATCCGAATGCTACCCCGCAAAGCTTGCCCACGGACATGTGACCTGGCTGATTAAGCAGGGGGTGGACTTCATTTTCTACCCTGCGCTCTTCTACGAAAGAGACGAGGTACCGGGAGCAAACAACCACTACAACTGCCCCATTGTCACCTCTTATTCCGAGAATATCAAGAACAATGTAGAGGAAATATCCGAGGGTGGTTTCAGACTGCGGAATCCGTTTATGTCCTTCCGGGACATTGACACCGTAACCGGTGCCCTGCTGAAGGAATTTACCGAGCTTCCCCCCAGGGAAATCCGGGAGGCGGCAGAAGCGGCATGGAAGGAACTGGATCAGGTTCGGGCAGATGTACGGAAAAAGGGGGAGGAGACCCTGAAATATCTGAAGGATACCGGGAAGCGCGGCATCGTGCTGGCCGGACGCCCTTATCACCTGGATCCGGAGATCAACCACGGGATTCCGGAGCTGATCACCTCCTTTGACATGGCGGTGCTGACAGAGGATTCCGTTGCCCACTTAGGCGTCCCCGAGAGGCCCCTGATTGTATCCGATCAATGGATGTATCATTCCCGGCTCTATGCCGCCGCCAGCTATGTGAAGCACACCGAGAATCTGGATCTGATCCAGCTCAATTCCTTCGGCTGCGGCCTGGACGCCGTGACCACGGATCAGGTGAACGACATTCTGTCAGGCTCGGATAAGATCTACACCTGCCTGAAAATCGATGAAGTAAACAACCTGGGCGCTGCCAGGATAAGGATCCGCTCCCTGCTCTCCGCAATCAGAGTGCGGGAGAAAACGCAGAAACAGCGCACACTGCGCTCTTCGGCAATCCAAAAGGTGCCCTTTACCGAGGAAATGCGGGAAAAGTATACCATTATCTGCCCTCAGATGTCACCCATTCATTTTGAGATCCTGGAAGCGGCCTTCAATGCCTGCGGCTATCACTTTGTGGTGCTGGACAATGACAACAGACATTCCGTGGATATGGGCTTAAGGTATGTAAACAACGACGCCTGCTACCCCTCCCTGCTGGTAGTGGGGCAGATCATGGAGGCCCTGCTTTCCGGCAAATATGACCTGAACAGGACTGCCATCATTATGAGCCAGACCGGCGGCGGCTGCCGGGCCACCAATTATGTAGGCTTCATCCGGCGGGCACTGCGGAAGGCAGATATGGAGCAGATTCCCGTGATCTCTTTGAATCTGGCAGGCATCGAGAGCAATCCGGGCTTCCGTCTGAACGCGGATATGATGCTGAGAGCCGCCATGGGCGCCCAGTTCGGCGACATCTTTATGCGCTGCGTTTACCGTATGCGCCCCTATGAGGCCACCCCCGGCAGTGTGGATGCCATGCACGAAAAATGGCTGAAAACAGCCCGGGAATTTGTCTCCGGCAAGCATGTCAGCCTGTTCAAATTCAACCGTCTCTGCCGGGAAATAATACGGGATTTTGACAGTATCCCGGTTCTGGACATCCGCAAGCCCCGGGTAGGCATCGTAGGTGAAATTCTGGTGAAATTCTCCCCTGCGGGAAACAATCACCTGGTAGAGCTGCTGGAAAGCGAGGGCGCAGAGGCCGTGGTGCCTGACCTGATCGACTTTATGCTCTACTGCTTCTATAACCAGGTGTACAAGGCTGAGAATCTGGGCACCAGCAAAAAATCCGCCCGCAACGCCAGGCTGGGGATCTGGGCCATTGAGCATGTACTGCGGGGCGCTTCCGTGAAGGAACTGAAAAAGAGCAGGCACTTTACGCCGCCCACTCCTATCAGGGAAATTGCCGGCTTTGCGGAGCCCATCGTCTCCATCGGCAACCAGACCGGGGAAGGCTGGTTCCTGACCGGCGAAATGGTGGAGCTGATCCACGACGGCGTGCCCAATATTGTATGTACCCAGCCCTTCGGCTGTCTGCCCAACCACGTGGTGGGCAAAGGCGTCATCAAGGCCCTGCGGAAGACCTACCCCGCCTCCAATATTGTGGCCATCGACTATGACCCCGGTGCCAGCGAGGTGAACCAATTGAACAGAATCAAACTGATGCTTTCCACCGCAATCAGAAATCTGGAATAAAGAAATGTGCGTCCTGCGCACGGTCAAAAAAGAACCTCTATCGGGCCGCCGCCCAACAGGGGTTCTTTTCAATCCGGTACTGTACTCCTTTTCACGATGCCGCTTCTGCCCGCTCTTCCAGGTACTGCTGCAGTACTGCGGCCACCTCCTCCGGCTGCAGCCCGGAGTCTTCAATCAACTCGCTGACTGTCTCCAGCTCCTTGATCCGCTTCTCCTGATACAGCTCCTCCAATTCCCGTTTCTCTGATTCCACCCGGGTCATCAGCGCATCGATCAGCTCCTCCTTGGCAGTAATCTTTTCCTCCAGTGTCTTGCGTTGTCCTCTTGCCATAGCGGTCTCCTTTCCTCACGAACCTCATAGTCATAGTTCTATTATTCTATTATATGGACAAGATGGAAAAATATTCATATTTTTTACCGGGTCTCGATATACTGCTGGATTGCCAGGTTATTCTCCGACAGGCGGCAGCCTAAAATATATTCCCCGCTTCCCTGTTTACAGCGCATAATGTAAGCCTGCACCGTGCGGGCCTTGGGAACGGGAAGCTCCGGGATGGTGACCGTTATCATTTTCTTTTCCGCACATGCAAAGACCGGATCCGTAGCGGTAAATGCCATTCCGTTGGCGCTTATATCCAGCATTTTCCCGCGATAGGTTTTCGGATTGCCCTCGATGACAACCTCACAGGAGCAGTGAATGTCCAGCCGGGGATTTTTCTTCCGTGTCATTACCTTCGGATTGGCATTTGCCGCCACCCGATAATAAGTACCCCCGCCCTCTGAAAACGCAGAAACCGTGACGTCAGACCACAGATACAGAACATTTCCCAGGATCATCTGCAATTGAAAGCGCCCGCTGCTGTCCGCCCCCTGGGGAATGGTCTTGGGGCTCACGTCTATCACCGCCTCCGATCCCTGCTGGCGCACCACCTGCCCGTAATATTCCCTGTCCGGCGATCCGTCCCTGTCCAGCGTGATAATAGAGACCTTGCTTCCCGGCTTGGCATCATGAATTCCCATAAATCCGCTTTCTCCCAGCCTCACCACCAGATTGCCCACGGAAGCCTCGATTTTACCCACATTGGCAGTGGTCTGCTCATATTTCTGCAGCATACTCTTGGCGTTATCGGATGCGTTTTCCACATAACTGCTCATCACGGACATAGCCTCGGACATCTGCTGCATATTTTCCACCATGCTCCGGTTGGACTGCTCTACCTCTTTCACGGCACTGTCAATGATGGAAATGCTGCTGTTCATCTGCTGTGAATCCTTCGAGATGCTGACCACACTGGTATCCACCTCCGTGATTTTCTGCAGGTTCATTTGAATCAGCTGAATTACCTTTTCAATGGCTTCCGTCATCCTCGCGGAGGTCTGTTCCAGACGGTTCAGCGCGTTCATAATACGGGCGGAGGAATTCTGTGTCTCGTCACTGAGCTTGCGGATCTCGTCAGCCACCACCGCAAAGCCGCGGCCGGCTGCGCCTGCTCTGGCCGCCTCAATAGACGCGTTTAAAGAGAGCAGATTCGTCTGTGACGTAATGTCTTCAATAGAAACGGTCTCTTCCTTTACCCTGGCGAACTCTTCCGAAAATTCTGCCACAATGCGGCTGACATCCCCTGACAGCTCGGCCATGGTATGGGTAGACCTCACCACCTCCGCCAGCTCCTTTGAGCTTGTACCGGCATGTTTATTGGTTTCGTTTACCAGCAGCACCATCTGGGAGATCATGGAGGCGATGTTTTCCATCTGCTTCTGAATGTCACCCGTCATATGTATGGTGGATTCCGTTTTCCCGGACAGGACGGAATTCTGCTCTGTCAGCTCCTCCATATTTCCCACCACGGTGTTGGCGCTGTGCTTGTTCTCGTCGGCAAGATCCCGTACGATCGTCACCCCGTCCACAATCTCCGTACTGGCAGACTTAACCTGCTCCACCGTGGAAAAAATAACATCCGCGTCCCTGCCCGGCCCGGCCTCCTGCTGCGCCTTGTTCTTCCGGGAAAATAAGTTTTTCATGTGTATACCTCCAAATACCGGTCTCCCCACATTCCGGGTGGATTGTCCTGGGGACAGATACTGTTTTGCACACCATTATACATGATTTTGAAACAATATACAAGAAAATCATCAAATCTGCAACACCCGGTTTGCGGATGAACGTAACAGTCCAGACAGTTCACTGTAACGAATGAGCAGACTTGATGATTTCTACTGACATCAGGTTTATTTACGTCATTTGTTCCGCCATCTTCAGCGGCCAATCCCTTTCTATTTCAAATCCCCGCTCGTCCAGCCAATCCGCGACCTCCTTCCAGGCCTTCCGTGCGTTTTCTTTGTCCCCCAGCTTCTGATAGCATCTGGCGATGGAATACAGGGCATCACAGAATCCGTTCTCCCCGGTTTCCCGGGAACGCTTTTTATTCAGTTCCACCGACTTGTTCCAATGCCGGAAAGCCTGATCGTACTGCTCCAGCTTCTCACAGACATCCCCTGCCAGATGGCAGACCATCACATTATCCGGCCAGTCTGCCAGAGCCGCATCTGCCAGCTGCTTTGCCCTTTCATACTGCCCCGCATGACAGCAGGCCGCAATCCCGCAGATATAATTTTCACAGCTATCCGGCTCCTTCTTTATCAGCCCTTCATAGTATTCCACACATTCCGCTCCCCTGTTGATCTCGAACAGGAAAAAGATCTTACTCTGTTCAAAACAGGCATACAGGTGCCGGCGGAGAGGTTTCCCCTTTTCTATTGCCTTATCAAAATATTCCAGTGCTTTATCCCTGCAGAATCTGGCATGCTTCTGATACAGGACAGCCAGGGAGCGCAGATCCTCCGCCTGCAGGTAAACATCCTCCGACACCGGGGCATCAATGCTTTTCAGCATTTCCTTTTCCGCCTCGGCGAAAATTTCCGTATCTGGCTTTTGTTCATAAAGCGCAATCAGGCGACATCCCCTATTGCGGTATGCCGTCATATTTTCATGAAAAAGGTCGTCAATGGAAACCTCGAAAAACTCCGCAATCTTCGGCAGCAGCATGGTATCGGGAACCGTTCCCCCGGTCTCCCATTTGGATACGGCCTGATAAGATATGGCAAGCTTATCCGCCAGCTGCTCCTGTGTAACGCCCCGTTCCCCCCGAAGCTTCCTGATATTCGTTCCGATTATATTCATGGCTTTAAGTCCTCCTGTTTTCGTTATTGTCTTGTCATCATTCCAGCCGGCTGTACTTATATTATCACAGAGGGCTTTGCAAAATACAATAACCGCTTTTTTTAGAAGCACTCAAGCAGGAGTTGAGCCGCATCCTCCCTCTGATAAACTACACCGTCTTCTGCCGGCAGCCGTGCACCCGGGCTTCCTGAAGGGGCGTATCGTATTCATCCAACAGAATAATTGCTTAATTGAACATACACTGCAGACAGCACCCAAATCAACTGTGCCTTGACCGGCAAACAACGTATTGATAATTGCTTATTCATGGGATTCTTTGCTATACTGTAAGCACACCCATAAGCTGAAAACAGAGGAGGCAAGTATGCAAATCAAGCTTGGAGAAAAAATTAAGGAACTGCGTAAGCGCGACAGAAAAAAGCAGGAGGATCTTGCGGTGGCTCTCGGCGTCACCAATCAGGCCGTCTCCCGCTGGGAAGCAAACGGCGGATATCCCGATATAGAAATGCTTCCGGCAATCGCAAATTATTTCCATATCACGTTAGACGAGCTTTTCGGATACGACAGCGTCGGACGAGAGACAAAACTGCAGTCGTATATAGGACAGGCAGACCAAATACAGAAACATGGAGATCATGTGCGGCTCATTCAGTTTCTCCGAAATGCAATTTCAGAGTTTCCATCGGAATGGCAGCTTCAATACCGTCTTGCCAATGCCCTGGTAGCCATGGGCTATCAAAAAAGTGAACCGCATAAAATAGCTGTCAGAGGAAACGGCTTTTTTCAGTACAATGGGGAGTATAATGCCCAAAATGAATGCTGGAAAGAAGCGGTATCCTTATTTGAAGAAGTTATAAAAAAGGAAATTGACAATGATCACCGTACATCTGCAGTCTTCTCTCTCATGTGGCTTTATTCCTGTATGGGCGATCAGGAAAATGCGGAAAGGACAGCGCTTTCCCAGTCGCCCGTCAGTATCAGCAGAGAGGTACTCCTTGCAGATACGACTATAGACGAAAAAGCTGAAAAATACCGCGGAGAGGCAATCCTTGGCCTGCTGCACGAGTTAAATAAAGTGCTCAGAAACGCTGTTATGTCAAAGCATTCGCTCTCACATTCACAGGCGGGGCTTGACGCGCTGCTTGCCGCCGCACGATTATATGAAAGCATATTTGACGATGGCAACTGCGGAATTTTTCACAACGACATGTGTATGCTTTATCTGTACTGTTCTTCCATAGCCGTTCATCTGAATGATTTCGGACGCGCTTTGAGTTATTGCGAGACTGCATTGGAGCATTTCCTTGCATTTGAACAAGTACAGGGACTCCGGCTCACGGCGCCGTTAGTCAATCAAGCAAAGGATTACAGACCAAGTATTGTTACGCTGGACCGTGAGTGGTTTGAAGAGCACATGCAGTCTTTCCCTGTAGAATGTACGGATGCAATCAAAAGCAATCCAAAGTACGCAACAATTTTCGCCCAATAAGGCTGCAGACCCAATCAAACGCCAGAAAAAGGGCTTGGGGGTTTTCGTAACTCCCAAGCCTTGCATATTCCCTGCTCACCCCTGCTCGAATTTCTCCCGCAGCTTATTCAGCGCTTTCTTCTCGATCCGGCTCACATACTCTCCTGTCAAGTTAGGGCTAAAAAATTTTATCAATTTACATGATTTGTTAAAGATATTTCATCAATTCCTCAACCAGTTCATACACTCTTGTAGCAGGGCATCTTTTCGATGGTGTTTCATTTTTATATGACTCGTATTGCCGCTTTGCTCTCTGAATTGCAACATCCGTCTTATCTTTGAATATATCATACAAATTTTCAAGTGTCTTTTCATAGCCACATTTTTGCTTTAAAATCTGCCGATATTGTTCACGTCCATTATTTACTGCCAATTCTTGAAAATGCAAGACAAACCATAATTCAATACACTCATTTGACCATGCTACTTTATAATGTCTGCTATCTTTTCTCTTTTCCGCACTATATTGTGTATTATCAAAATTATCTAGGGGAAAATCATCTTTATCATACATCAACCAAACAACTTCTGCCTGAGGAAAGTCTTTCTCAACCTGTGTTCTTGCAAACCTTAGCAATCCCTTTGTATTTCTACCCGTACCTCTTACAAATATTCTTGGGCCAGAAGAAAACTCATAGTACTTTGAATTGATAGCATCCGCAAAACCCTTAATATAATAAGGCTCTGTCTTTGTACCTTCACTGACTATATACATATATGGCGGCAAATCATCAAGTAATTCCTTTTCTACTACAATATATTTATGGTTAATACCCCTTACAGCCAGTAAGGAATTAC
>CANPOY010000015.1 GCA_947575805.1 uncultured Lachnospiraceae bacterium | reverse complement strand
TAATATTGCTTCGCAAGCAGTTGCATACTCAAATGGCGGGGTATTAACAGAAGCGACAGATGAAAGAGTATATTTCTGGATAGACACTAATTAATAGAAATTCTATTAATTAAATTGTTATTTTATCTATGCAAAGAACCTGACAGATTCCTATTTGTCTAAACAACCATTACCATAATCACAACTGAATAAGTAACACAGCGTCAGAGCGTATAGAAAAAAGTCTATGCGCTCTATTTTATTGTAAAGGAGCAGATTTATGAGCAAAGACAAAAAGGCGGGACAAAGTGATTGGACAGGAAGATTTTAAACACATTGAGTTAAGTAAGAACCATCGTTGCCACCCCAGCATTTCCGAATATTCGCTATGCCTTTTTGGCGCGTCGAAGCAAGTTCCAGAAGAAAAGCGTGTTTTTAGGGTTTGTGTCAACGGGAATGAAAAAATATTGCTGAGAAAATAGACCAAAACTTATCTCCTATTAAGGAAAAGTATGGGGTGCAGTGCAATAATAGAGTGGCAATTCTATGCCGTAACAACGGTATTGTTCATTTACTGGATAATGTTTTGAAAACTCCCCATAAAACATTTACAGATACTCCATTAGACCGGGATAACTCTGATTGGGGGCGTGACGCTTCTGTATAAGTTTTTTAGCAAAATTTTGGATCTCGTCTAAATCAGCCTCTGGCAGAATCCTTATCAAAGAGATGGTATTTTCCAATGTAGTCATTGCGTGTGCCTTTCCCAAAACCATCATTATTTTTAGCTTGACCTTATATTATAGCATTTTCTCATACACAAATAAACCACTTTGAAAAATATATTTTTAGAAATTATTCCTGCGGTCAGATTTTCATATCTCTACTACATCTTCTATACTTTGTGCGCAGCGGGGTGTTTGATTACGTGGTGTATGCCTTTAATTCCTCCAGAAATTCCCGGTACTCGTCATCAGACCAGTAGAATGTCAGCTCCTCCTCGGTGAATTCTTCCGGGGTATCACGCATGAAGCTGCTGCCAAAGTCATATCCGAATCTTCGCAGTACGGCTTCAGCAAATTCTCTGAAAAACATACCTATTCCTGTTATGACGTTTCCGTCCTCCACGATTCCTTTATGCAGGAAGTTGTCTTTTTCAACAAAGTCAAAGGTGTCTGCCATCTGCATGAAATAGCCCGAGGTAAACTTCCTGCCCGTCAGGATTCCCGCCCTGGATAACAGGATCGGTGAGGAGGAAATGGCTGCAAAAACGACTTCGGAATCTTTTCCGCTTTTTATAAATTCAATCAATTTGTCATCAAACAGCGCAGGCAGCGGATTGATTGTCCCCGGCAGGATCACGCAGTCATAATCCGTAATTTTTGCATCCGCCGTTGTTTTGGCTGGCATAACCCGCAGGCCTTCTTCGCTCTGATATTCCTTTTTCTCGCTTGCAATATAATCAATTTTCTCGCCAAACCAGATGGTCAGTGCGGATGTCAGGCAGGTTATCTCCTGCAGGGAAAAGTCCGGGTATAATAAAACTGCATATTTTCTCATACTGTGTACCTCCATACCTTCTGGGCTGTTGAATTGTTTTATGGTAATTTTATCATAAGCACATGTATCCTGCAATGAAAAGCTTATTTCCACTTCCGCTGCCGTATTCTTCACAAGCATTTAGAATAAACGGCTTGAAAGTGATATATAATCTGGTATAATAAAGGTACTTAAAGGGATGAGAGTATAATGAATTTAATGTATCAATTGAATAGACCTTATACCGGATATGTGATATACTCTTTTGCATAGGGGACAGGCATATGACAGATTCGTGAATTATTTGCCGGCTGCTAAACGATATGAAAATGCGGTTCCTGAAATAGGGTCAATGCAATCGGACATTGAGATCATGAAAAAGGCAATAGCAGAGCACAGGGGGAAACTTCAGAAATTAGCATAGTGATAATATCATGATGCCGGAATTGATTTTGATAAAGTATTTGAAGGTAATGAATCAGCAGGGTAGATGCCATGGACGCGATCAAAACGGAAGAGGCTTATACAATTGAGGATATTTATGCTCTGCCGGAGGGAGAACGGGCGGAGCTGATCGACGGCAGGATTTATTATATGGCGCCGCCGGGCAGGACACATCAGAGGGCCTGTGGTAAGCTTTATCAGTCAATAGCGAATTATATTGACGGCAATCAGGGAAAATGCGAAGTATATGCGGCTCCCTTTGCAGTATTTTTGAATGATGATGAGTTAAATTATGTGGATCCTGCCAGGGAGCAGATATTGGTATATGGATTTGACAGCAATATGATGGAACAATATTCCTTTGGAGAGAATGTGCCGGCAGGAATATATGAGGGATTCTCGATAAAGGTGCAATAATCACACAGGTTGTTGAGGGAGGCATTTGGGAAAGAAAGCCCGAATGCCCTTTTTTCAGTGTGAAACTTAGAAGTTCTTATCACACTAACCTGGCAGAAGGAGAAGGTTTACAAATGGCGGAAAATTTGTCTGACAATAAGATAAAAAAGTGTCCGGTGGCGTCCAGATGCGGCGGCTGCAGGTGGATCGGCAAAGATTATCAGGAGCAGCTGAAGGCCAAGCAGGCCCGGTTTCGAAGGCTTTTGGAGCCATATTGCAGGCCGGAGGAAATGATCGGTATGGAAGAGCCGGAGCACTATCGCAATAAGGTTCATGCAGTGTTTGGTGAGGATAAAAAGCATAATATTATCTCCGGCATATACGAGGAGAAAAGCCACCGGATCGTGCCGGTGGACAGCTGTCTGATCGAGGACAGCAGGGCGGACGAGATCATTGTCTCTGTCCGGGGGCTGCTGCGATCCTTTAAAATACGGCCCTATAATGAGGATACGGGCTATGGCCTGCTGCGTCATGTGCTGATCCGCACGGGACGTTCTACAGGGCAGATCATGGTGGTGCTGGTGCTTGCCTCCCCCGTCATGCCTTCCAAGAATCATTTTGTGGAAGCGCTGTTAAAGCTGCATCCGGAGATTACTACCATAGTTATAAATGTCAATGATCGGGATACCAGCATGGTGCTGGGGGAGAAGGAACAGGTGATTTACGGCAGGGGTTATATCGAGGACAAGCTTTGCGGCAGGACCTTCCGCATTTCACCGAAATCCTTTTATCAGGTGAATGCGGTACAGGCAGAGAAGCTGTACGGAAAGGTTCTTGAGTACGCGGAGCTGACCGGTAGGGAGACTGTGGTGGATGCCTATTGCGGCACTGGCACCATCGGCATGGCGGCAGCGGACAGAGCCCGCCGGATCATAGGGGTGGAGCTGAATCCCGACGCGGTGCGGGACGCCCGGAGTAACGCCAGACGAAACGATGTGAAGAATATCGAATTTTATCAGAACGATGCCGGTAAATTTCTGGCGCATATGGCTGAACAGGGAGAGGGTGCAGACGTGATTCTGATGGATCCGCCCCGAAGCGGCAGCAGCGAGGAGTTCCTAAATGCGGTGGTGAAGCTTTCGCCCGGGAAGGTGATCTATGTATCCTGCAACCCGGATACACTGGTCCGGGATCTGAATTATCTGAAGAAGAGGGGATATGAAGTGATAAAATGTGTCGCGGTGGATATGTTCCCTTTTACCGAAGAGATTGAGAGCGTATGTCTCTTAAGCCGCCGGAAAGCCGATGGCAGCAGAAAAGCACCCCGGGACGGGCGGAGAGCATCCGGGGACGTCAGGAAGGCACCCCGGGACGGGCGGAGGGCATCCGGGGACGTCAGAAAAGCACCCCGGGACGGGCGGAGAGCATCCGGGGACGTCAGGAAGGCACCCCGGGACGGGCGGAGAGCATCCGGGGACGTCAGGAAAGCACCCCGGGGCGGGCAAAGCAGCCGCAAGAACAGGGAGGAGCAAAGCGGCCGCGGAGTAAAAAGTGCGGAGAAGGAGCAGAAAAATGGACAAAAAAAGAAATATTCTGGGAAATAAAATTTATCTGTACCTGACGGAATTTTTTGCAGGCATGTCTGTCATGGCGGTGGAACTTGGCGCCAGCAGGCTTCTGGCTCCCTATTTCAGTTCCTCCCAGATCGTATGGACGATCATTATCGGCACCATTATGATCGCCATGGCCCTGGGCAATGTCTGGGGAGGCAGGAAGGCGGATAAAGACCCGAACCCGGACAGGCTGTACGGCAGAATTCTGATTGCCGCGGTATGGATAGCAGCCATACCGGTGTTCGGAAAGTATATCATCGTGGGGGTTTCGGGGCTTCTGATCATTGCAGTCAGCAACGGCTTCCTCATCATTGCAGCCTTTATCAGCTGCATGGTGATATTTGTGTTTCCGCTTTTCCTGTTGGGGACGGTGACGCCCTCTTTGGCGAAATATGCGGTGGGAAATCTGGAGGAAAGCGGAAAAACCATCGGCACACTGGGGGCGATTAATACGATAGGAAGCATTATCGGTACCTTTGTCCCCACCTTTATCTCCATACCGGCGGTGGGAACCTCCGTCACCTTCTTGATCTTTGCCGCCATTCTCCTGGCACTTGCCCTGATCTATTTCGTCAGTGAGAAGCGGAAGCCTGCCAGGGCAGCGGTATCTGTGGTACTGGTGCTTTTGTGCAGTCTTTTCGGACATACCACAAGCTTTGCCTTTTGGGAGGGGGATCTCACCTACGAAGGTGAGTCCATCTATAATTATCTTCAGGTCAAGGACACGGAAAGGAGCACAATTCTGTCCACCAATGTGCTGTTTGGCGTCCAATCCATTGCCATGAAGGGGGATTCCCTGACAGGGCTGTATTACGATTATGCGTTGGCGGCCCCCTATATGGTAAAGGAGACGGAAGGACAGGATATTCTGATCCTGGGGATGGGAACCGGAACCTATGCCGGACAGTGCGCCCGTTATCTTCAGGATGCAACGGTAGAAGGGGTGGAGATCGACCGGAAAATCACGGAACTGGCCCACCGGTTCTTCTCCCTTCCGGACAGCGTGAAGGTGACTACCTATGACGGCAGGGCTTATCTGCAGGCGGTGGAGGAGAAATATGACGTCATTATGGTGGATGCTTATCAGGACATTACCATACCCTTTCAAATGTCTACCGTTGAATTCTTTACCCAGGTGAGGGATCACCTGAAGGATGGCGGCGTCATGGTGGTAAATATGAATATGCACTCTTCCGAAAGCCTGGAAGCGGATATAAACGTTTATCTGTCGGATACGATTGCCAGGGTATTTTCGGAGGTGTACGTGGCGGATGTGCCCCATTGTACCAACAGGGAACTTTTTGCTTCCATGAACCCCGGAATGACGGAGAATCTTAAGAAGCATACGGCGGCAGAGGAAAACGATGAGCTGAAAAGGCTTATGGAAGAGATCGGGGCGAGGCTGACAGCATATGAGGCCGGAGAAAACATTCTTACGGACGACCGGGCCCCGGTGGAGCTGCTGGGGATGCGGATGATCGACAGCATTATCAAAGACGAAATCGGGTACTATAAAAGGATATTTCGGGAACAGGGACTGGACGGGCTGCTGAATTCCATGTAAGCGTGTCCTGTTTATAGGACTATAAAATAACCTGTCTTTTGACTGTTTATTTATGGGACAGTTGTGGTATAATGATTCTAAAAAATCAGACAAAGGAGAAATCAAATATGAACAAGTACGCGGGAACACAGACGGAGAAGAATCTGGAGGCAGCTTTTGCCGGGGAATCTCAGGCGAGGAATAAATATACTTATTTTTCGTCGGTGGCAAAGAAGGAGGGATACGAGCAGATTGCCGCAATCTTCTTAAAGACGGCTGACAATGAAAAGGAACATGCTAAAATGTGGATCAAGGAGCTTCAGGGCATCGGCAGCACGACGGACAATTTAAAGGCAGCGGCGGAAGGCGAGAACTTTGAATGGACCGATATGTATGAGGACTTTGCCAAAACTGCCGAAAAGGAAGGTTTCCCTGAACTGGCACAGAAATTCCGTATGGTGGGAGCAATTGAAAAGCGTCATGAGGAGCGGTATCGTGCGCTTCTGAAGAACATTGAGACGGCGGAAGTGTTTGCAAAAAGTGAAGTCAAGGTATGGGAATGCCGGAACTGCGGTCATATTGTAGTCGGGACGAATGCTCCCGAGGTTTGTCCTGTCTGCAACCATCCTCAGAGTTATTTTGAAGTGAGCGCGGAGAACTACTAAATTGAAAAAGATTATGCTGATTGCTACCGGAGGCACCATTGCCTCCGGCTATACGGAGGACGGTCTGGCGCCGAAATTCAAGGCGGCGGAGCTGCTGGAATACGTAGAGGAATACCGGGAATTCTGCAGTGTGGAGGTATTACAGCCCTTTAATCTGGACAGTACCAATGTCTGCGGAAAGCACTGGCTGGAGCTGGCGGCCATTATTGAGAAGCATTATGATGCCTTTGACGGCTTTGTAATCTGTCATGGAACGGACACTATGGCGTTTACGGCTGCGGCGTTGTCTTATCTGGTGCAGAACAGCTCCAGGCCCATTGTAGTTACAGGCTCCCAGAAACCGATCAATCTGCCTGTGACGGATGCCAGGACCAATTTACTGGACAGCCTGCGGTTTGCTTCAGAACCGAAAGCTCATGGTGTCAATATTGTCTTCGGAGGCAATGTCATTGCCGGCACCAGGGCCAAGAAAGAGCGCTCCAAAAGCTATAATGCTTTTTCCAGCATTAATTATCCTTCCGTGGCGGTGATCAGGGACGGCAGAATCGTCTTCTATATTGACGACAAGGAAAAGGCGGAGGAAAAGGTTCTTTTTTATCACGGGCTGAACGAGCGTGTGCTGTTGCTGAAGCTGGTGCCAGGGATGGACGGCAGTATTCTGGACAGGCTTTTCGACTGTTATGACGGTGTCATTATAGAGGCTTTCGGCGTGGGAGGGTTCCCGGAGTACGGGGAGGTCCCTTTTTATCCGGAGATCCGGCGGTGGACGGATGCGGGAAAGATTGTGATGCTGGCCACCCAGGTGACTCATGAGGGCAGCGATATGGAGCTATATCAGGTGGGAAAGGCCATCAAGGAGGACTTCAATTTGATGGAGGCTTATGATATGACGCTGGAAGCCACGGTGACCAAGACCATGTGGGCCATGGGGCTGGCTTCCGATGCGGAGGAGTTTCGCAGACTGTTCTACAAAACGGTGAATCATGATATTTTGCTGACGCCGGAGGAGTGAGCGTGCAGTCGGCGATCGGAAGGGCGCACGGCGGAATCGGGCAGCGCAGCCGGGGATCGGAAAACACCCGGCGGAATCAGGCCGGGCAAACCGGTCACTATATAAAACGGAAGGAAAGGTAAAGGATATGGTAACAAAAATTGAAAACAATGATATGACGAAGGTGCAGGAAAGCAAACTGGCAGTGGTAGATTTTTCGGCTACCTGGTGTGGTCCCTGTAAAATGCTGGCACCGGTGTTTCATGAGCTGGCGGAAGAGATAACGGATGTGGATTTCTTCAATGCCGATGTGGATGAGAACCGGGAATTGGCAGAAAAATTCAGCATTCAGGGCGTCCCCAGTGTCCTTGTCTTCAAGGAGGGAACCCTGGCAGACAGAAGCGTGGGCTTTCAGCCGAAGGAGAATCTGCGCCGGTTTATCGAAACGCAGAAAGGTGCTCTTTAATTAAATTTTTTTTAAGATTACCGCCGCACGATTGCACTGATCAGACAAATATGGTAAGTTGGGATTAACCAGTAGAAATTGCCCGTTGATGGGCAGGAGGGGTACTAATGAAAGGAAAACTGTATTTTTTGCTGTTCCCGCTTTATGTAATTGTCGTAGTCTTCATATTGCATATCAACGGCGTGTTTACGGGGCAGATCGGTTCGTTGGAGAACCTGGCGATTAATGTGGTGTTTCTGGCAGTGATCGGTGTGTTGTTTTTGGTTTCCATGATCAGCTTTACCAGGCTGAATCACTGTACGGATGAGCTGACTGAGCTGGCCGTACAGATCCAGAAGGATTATCAGGCTGCCGGGAACAAGAACCTTTGGAACAGTTACCGGGAACGGAAAGAGGTCTTTTATGAAAAGCCGCTGGCAGACGCTTTTCGCAGATACCGGCTGCGAATGCGCAGGTTTGCCACTAACAACGGTTACGCCGGGGGCTGTGAGCTGGACGAGTATATCAACGAAGACCTGCTGGACAAAGTCGGAATGTCCCATTTTAATTCCGGAATGTCCGGGACGCTGACGGGTCTGGGTATTCTGGGAACGTTTCTGGGCCTGGCGCTGGGGCTTGGTTCCTTTCAGGGCGACGACATCTATACGATTTCGGATAATGTAGGCCCTCTTCTGATGGGCATGAAGGTGGCGTTTCACACGTCCGTATACGGTATTTTCTTTTCTTTGATTTTCAACTTTGTTTATCGGGGGATTATGGCGGATGCTTACGAAAGACTGGGGCTGTTTCTGGATGTGTTCCGTCAGTGCGTTCAGCCCGTTGCCGGGAACGGCGGAAACGAAGCGGCCATGCTGGTGTATCAGGCAAATATGGCCAATTCCCTGAAGGGCCTTCTGGAGCTTGCCCAGGGAGAAACCAGGGAACAGTCCGAAGGAGTGGAGCGTATTGTTGACCGGTTTGTTGATCGGATGAATATAAGCCTGGGGTCGAATTTCCAGAAGCTCGGCCTGGTGTTGAATGATGCGGGAAAGGTTCAGGAGAGCAACGCAAAGCTGTGCAGGGAGCTGATTGATGCGGTAAACGGTATGGCGGAAGCAAACCGGGAGCTGCTCAGGGACATGGAGCTGATATTTGAGAAGCAAAAGGCATTTGAAGAAGAACTGAAGGCACAGAAGGAGCAGGTATCGTCGGCTTGTCAGGAGATTGGCAACCAGCTGTATACCTTCGGACAAATGAGGAATCTGTATGAGAAGCAATAGAAGAAACAGGGAGGCATTCTCGGAGCACAGCTACTGGCAGTCCTATTCCGACATGATGGCGGCGTTGCTGCTGGTTTTCATCCTGATCATAGCCATTACCCTGGCTATCTATAAACAGAAGACAACGGACCTGGAACAGACCAGATTGGAGCTTTCCGCGGCGGAAGCGGATCTGGAGAGCTTTCGTTCGAAGATTGAAAAGGCCAATGAAGAGCTGGCATCTTCGCTGGCAGAGCTTCAGACCGCATATGAGGAGGCGGCGCTGACCCAGCAGGAGTTAAACAATGCTTATCTGGAAATAGAGAACGCGCAGAAGGAACTGGCAGCCACCAAAAGCGAACTGCAGGACATTGTGGGAATCCGTACGGATATTATCGGGGCTTTGCAGGGAGCTTTCAATAATACGGGCATGAAGGTAGATGCCCAGACCGGGTCTATCACCTTTTCGTCCGATGTATTGTTCCAGTTTGGCAGTTATGCGCTGACCGAGGAAAGCAAGGCAATTCTTCAGGAGATGATACCAAAATATCTGGAGGTGCTGCTGCAGGATCAGTACAGAGGCTACATAGCAGAGATTATTGTAGAAGGACATACGGATACCCAGAGCAGCTACAAGACCAATATGCAGCTGTCCTGTAATCGGGCAAAGGCAGTGGCGGAGTTCTGCATGGATAATGAAAACGGCCTCAGTGAGGATCAGATCATAAGGCTGCAGCAGCTGCTTACGGTAAACGGCCGTTCTTACAGCAATCCGGTATACATAACGGACGCGGCGGGAAATCCGACTTCGGAAGTGGATATGGAAGCGTCCAGGCGGGTGGAAATTAAATTCCGCCTGAAGGAAGATGAGATGATCGAAAGGATTACGGGGGTGTTGAACGGCCCGGCAGTACCGGGAAACGGCGCCGAGTAAAAAGGAAGCGTTTCGGATGCGTAGTGCCTTGGGGATCGGTAAACTGCCTGTGACGAACTGAATAAGGAGTAAACGGCAAATACCCCGCAGCTTGCTGCGGGGTATTTGAATGGGGACAGGGATGCCGCTTTGGAGCATAACGGAGAGCCGTAACAGGGAATTCTACCGGTGGTCGGTTGCCGTTTTTGTACCTGACGATTAGAATAAAACCAACCCGATTACCCGGATAGGTTTGCTGGCTGACGGAGGATCGGGGAAACGTAGAAAGAGAAAGGCAGGTACGATTCATGTTTGAACTTGACAAGGGTAATTTTGCCAAATTTCTGACAGAACTGAGAAAGCAAAAAGGGTATACACAAAAGCAGCTGGCGGAAAAGCTTTTTGTCTCTGACAAGGCTGTGAGCAAATGGGAACGATCCCTGAGTATGCCGGACATATCTTTATTGATTCCGCTTGCGGAGATATTGGAGGTATCCGTGACGGAGCTGCTGGAGGGACGAAAGCTGGATCCCAATACCGAAATGAATGCAGGGAAAGTGGAGGAGCTGGTGCAGAAGGCGCTGAACCTGGAGACACCGGGGGAAAGAAGGGAGCGCCGCAAAAGAGATATTGCCGTTTTTTGGGGCTGTGCACTTTGTATGGTACTGGAAGCGGCAGCCGGATTATGGCAGCTGTGCAGGATCGGATTCGGACCCGAAGAGCCGGGAGGCTTTATGGCTTCTCTGGGAGGAACCATCACCTTGCTGCTTCTTTCCGGATTTGGCTTTGGCTTCGGGATTTATTTCTGGTTCTTCATGAAAGAGAGGCTTCCCCGTTATTATGATGAAAACAGAATAAGTGTATATACCGACGGTTGTTTCAGTTTAAGTATGCCGGGGGTAACCTTTGACAACGGCAGCTGGCCGTACATGGTAAAGGCGCTGCGGGCCTGGTCTGTTGTCACGATGGTGACGGCGCCGCCGGTCTGTCTGCTGCCGGCATTCTGCTCGGACTTGTTCCCTGTGGAATGGCTGCCTTTCTGTCTGCAGATGGTGGTCATTGAGCTTTATCTGGCAGGGATGGGGGTGCCCCTTTACCGTCTGGGACGGAAATATGGAATCAGGTGCACCGGAACAGAGGAGGGGACGTCAACAGGGAAAAAGGAAGCCCAGGCAGCAGGGGGCAGAAAAAGGATGATCCTTGTATTCGTGGTTACTGTGCTTTTGACCGCATTTTTGATTTTTTTTGCAGTCCGTATCGGTGGGGGTAGCTTTACATAGATTCCGAAATCTGGCGGGAGATTTGAGATTGTTGACTGTACAAAAACGTTTTGTTATAATAAATGTACACTACCGGTAAAGGAAAGAGTCAACATTGAAGAGAATTACCATTAAAGATGTGGCCCGGGAGGCAGGAGTATCTATCACTACGGTATCTCATGCACTCTCAGGACAGGGAGTGCTGAAACAGGAAACCAGGGACAGGATCGTGGAACTGGCACGAAAGATGCAGTATATACCCGATTGGAACGGGCAGAACCTCAAAGCCTCCGGAACAGGGATGCTTGGTTTTTTCACCTCATCCATCTCCGGTTTTTACGGCATTCTGATAGACGCAATGTATAATGAATGCAAGGCGAACGGATACGGAATGGAGATATTCATTCTCGATGACGGAGACCTGATTCGTCTGCTTATGGGAAATCGGGTGGACGGGGCGGTGATTTTGCACAGCGGGCTGAAGGAGGAGCATGAAAAGCGCCTGCGGGATATGGAATTTCCGGCGGTTTATCTGGATCGTGAGATCCGCGAAAAATGTGCTTCCAGTGTACTTTTTGCATCCTATGAGAGCGGCCGGCTGGCGGCGGATTACCTCTTTTCCTTAGGGCATCGAAGAATATTGGAGCTGTGCGGCATTGATTATACTTATGACGGTGAGATGCGGCAGAAGGGTTTCGAGGATCGTATGAAGGAAATAGGCTGCCCCATGGATCCGGAATATATTTTGAAATGCTATTTCGACCGCCAGAGAGCTTACGATGAGACCAGCGCATTCTTAAAGAGGGGAATGCCCCTGCCAGATGCGGTTTTTGCGGCTAACGATGACAGTGCATTCGGATGTATTAAGGCATTGCAGGGAGCGGGATATTCCGTGCCGGAGGATGTCAGTGTCTTAGGCTGCGACGACATAGAGCTGAGCCAGTGGTATTCACCGGCGCTGACCACGATCAGGACCCGTATCAGGGATCAGGGCAGTTTGTCCGTGAAAGAGCTGGTGGGCCTGGTCAGAAAAGAAAAAGAGGGAGAGACATACTCCATATCGGGAGAGCTGATCGAGAGGAGCTCCTGCAGGAGAAAGGATATTTGAACAAAAAATGAAGAGGGTTACCATAAAAGACGTGGCCCGGGAAGCCGGAGTATCCATCACCACGGTATCCCATGCGCTTTCGGGCCAGGGAGTGCTGAAGCAGGACACCAGGGACAGGGTCAGGGAAATTGCCAAAAAGATGCAGTATATGCCGGACTGGAACGGGAGGAACCTGAAAGCTTCCGAGACGGGGACGGTTGGTTTTTTTACGCTTTCCATCCGGGGGTATTACGGCATACTGGTGGATGCCATGTATGAGGAATGTCGTAAGAACGGATATGAGATGGAGGTTTTCATTACCGATAACGGAGACAGCCTGCTCAGGATGCTTCTCAGCAGACGGGTTGACGGTGCGGTTATCCTGCACAGTGGGTTCCAGGGCAAGCAGGAAAAGATCCTGCAGGATTCGGAATTGCCTACGGTTTTTCTGGACAGGGAGATTCAGACAAAATATGTTTCCAGCGTGGTATTTGATTCCTATCAGACAGGGCGGCGGGCAGCGGAATATTTATTTTCCCTGGGGCACCGCCGCCTGATGCTGATCAAGGGGGAAGAGATTTTTGACGGCATCGAGAGACAGAGAGGCTTCGAGGATTATCTTCGGGAGCAGGGGTATTCCCTGGAGCAGGAGTATTTACTGAATGGGCGTTTTGACAGATGGAAAGCATACGGCGAGATGAATCGGTTCCTGGAAAAGAAACGGCCTTTGCCGGATGCAATTTTTGCCGCCAATGATGACAGTGCTTTTGGTTGTATGAAAGCATTAATGGAGGCGGGGTACAGCGTACCGGAGGATGTCAGTGTTTTAGGCTGTGACGATATTGAGCTGAGTCAATGGTTTGTGCCGGCCCTTTCCACCATTTACACACACATTACGGATCAGGGGATCACTGCCGTGAAGGAGTTGATTGGCTTAATGCAGAGGGATTGCAGCGGAAAGCTTCATCTGATAAAAGGCCAGCTGATAGAGCGCTCATCCTGCAGAAGGGCGGAGCAGGAAGAAAATGAAACGAACAATATCCGTTGATTCCATACGGCTTTTCTGCTATAATGAATTCCACGCAGAACAAAGGCAAGGGTCTTCGACGGAGACATTTGGTTTTGCTGCGTTGAGAAGAAGCAGGTGGCGTCAGAGCTTCCTGCAAAGTAAATAGAAAGGGGTGTTATCATATGAGGAATATGGCGGTTACAGTAAACGGGAGGGTATGTAAGAGATAAAAAAGCTGCCCTCCTTGCAGTCGTGCCTGAAAGAAGAAGCGCAGGTACAGAAAAAACAGGGGGCAATATGTCATTAAACTGGATTAATGTAGAGGAATACTCTTTCAACAGCTTTCTTATGATGGAGCGTTTTCAGCTCAGAATTCTTTTCAGGGCTGCAGAGCAGGACGAAGTCCTTGCCGGGCAGCTGGGGATTGCGCTGCGGGCGAACCCGGCGGTTCACTGGTATTTTCTGCACAAGTGTCCCGAGTGCCGGGCAGCTGTGGAGGCTTTGGGAGAAAGAAGGCAGGAAGCGGCGAGGGAAGAGGACATTCGGGCTGCAGAGCTGTATGTGCTCTCTGCGGTGGAGGATTTCGTCGTCTATACGACGCCGGAGGCCATGGAAGAGAAGTGTGATTTCATTTACGCATGGCAGAAGGAAAGGCTTTTGGAACTGGCCGATTTCCGGGGGAAGACGGTCCTTGACGTGGGAAGCGGTTCAGGGAGGCTGGCCTTTGCCGCCGCCGGGCTGGCCGGAGAGGTTTATGCCAGCGAGCCGGTGGATTCCCTGCGGGAGTATATGCGGGACAAGATAAGGCGGGAACAGATCGGAAATATCCGGGTAGTGGACGGAATGGCAGACAGCCTGGCTTACCCCGACAATACCTTCGACATCGTCATGTCCGGCCATGTGGTGGGGGATGATTATGAGGGGGAGCTTGCCGAGATTTTCCGTGTGGTAAAATCCGGAGGCTGGGTACTGGACTGTCCCGGAGACCAGAGCCGGGAATGTGCACCCAGCAGGGAGCTATTGCGGCGGGGCTTTGAAGAACTCTGCTATCAGGGTTCTCTGGGCAAAAAGGTATACCGTTATCGAAAGCAGATTTTTAAGGACAGTTGAGCGGTGGCGCTCATAAATATTTTTTGAATCAGAAGTGGGATAAGGCCTGAAAAGGGTCTTGTCTCACTTCAATCATTATATTATAAATCGGTACATAGATACTTGATATGGTGGAATATATCACCATGCCGGAAAAGGAGAAAGAACATGCTATATCGACTGATGTTGTTTGACCTGGATGGTACACTGCTCCGCAGTGACAAGACGATTTCCCGGGAAACATTGAAGGCCCTGCAGAAATGCAGAGAAAAGGGTATACTGATCGGTGTGTGCACATCCAGAGGAGAAAGGAATACTTTAACGTTCCTGGATGAACTGCGGCCGGATCTGCTGATCGTAAGCGGCGGAGCCCTGGTGAAGTTTCAAGGGGAATATGTATACAGGGCCGGATTTTCCGGAGAAGAAACCTGTCGGATGATCCGGACCGCCAGAAGCATCTGCGGCTCTGACTGCCAGATTACGATTGATACCACAGATGCACATTACTGGAATTATAAAGTAGATCCCCAAAGCCAGGACCGCAGCTGGGGAGAGAGCATATATACGGACTTTGATAATTTCATGGAAAGTTCCCTGAAAATGTGTGTGGAGATTTTTGATGACCATAAGGCGGCACAACTGCAGGAAGCGCTGGGCGAGTGCGACTGTGTGCGTTTCTCGGATGGTTATTGGTACAAATTCACCCGAAAGGCGGCCACAAAGGAGCGCGCCATTCGGGAGGCATGTTCCGTCTGCGGGATCGGGCCGGAGGAAGTGATGGCCTTCGGGGATGATTATGTAGACATTGGAATGTTGAAGATGTGCGGAAGAGGGGTCGCCATGGGAAACGCCATAGAGGAGGTCAAACGGGAAGCAGATATGGTGATCGGGGACAATGATGAGGACGGTATAGCAAAGTATCTGGCGGAGGTCTTGGGAAATGAGGAGAAGTGACAGGGAAATCACCGATCAGAGAGAGCTGGAAGCATTTATTTCCCGGGAGACAATCCTGCGGGTAGCCTTTTACGACAGGGGAGAAATATACATTGTGCCCGTTAATTATGGATATTTGACAGTGGGTGAAAGGTATTCTTTTTATTTTCATGGCGCATGTGCAGGGCGAAAATATGAGCTTGCCGGAACGGAGCCTTCTGTGGGCTTTGAGATCGACGGAAGATATAAGCTGCTGGAAGGTGAAACTGCCTGCAGATTTTCCGCCGCCTTTCAGAGTGTAACAGGTACAGGAAAGCTGCATCTTGTGGAGGACAGGGAAGAGAAGCGGCGGGGGCTTGACGCCATCATGAAGCAGGCAACGGAAACGGCGGAATGGGATTATGAAGACAGGACGCTTGGCAGAACAGCCGTTTTCCGGCTGGATGTGGAAAAAATATCCTGTAAGGCCAAATAGGCAGACAGAAGTGAAGCTCACGGCATCAGCAAGGCATTTGAGGGCAAAAGGATTGTTATTATACCTTGGGCAGACTATAATAAGATGTTTATAAAACCGATGTCAGGTAATAATGACGGAATAAACGGGAAACAGTGATTACTAATAAATATTGTCCGAAGGATGGACGGGAGGTGGTTCGAGGTGCAGGCCTATGATTATCTGGTCAAGCCAATTGAAAAAGAACGGTTTGAAAAAACAATGTCATGACCGCTATTCAGGTTATTTGCGGGTTCCGGGAGGAACAATCGCCGAGCTGAGGGTGTTTGCTTTTTTGCTTGTGGCAGCCGGGATTCAAAACTGCCGTGCGGGCTGGAAGTCCTCTGTCCTATGTGCAGTTATGGTGGTGGAGATCATGCAGCTCAGTTATGGTATGGTGCAGCGGTATTTTTCCGATGTACCGGCGTTCCTGAATTATAAGGGCATGGAAAAGCAGGATATGTTCCTGAGTTTCATTCCGATCCTGATGATATTTATTATGGAGGAATATATCAATTCCGTGGTATACAGCCGGGTGGTCACAGATGTCGGTGCGGAAGACATTTATCCGTTTACCAGCCATTATCAGATGCTTGTGATACAGCTATTGGGAACAGGCAGCCTGTTTTGTATTCTGTTAGCTTATAAGAAGCTGCTGCAGGGTTGTCATTCCCATGCAGCACCAATGCCTGTCAAATATAGGAGCGGTAGCCGAAAAATACCACGGGGCAATGAGCGTAAAGGCCCGGGAGGAGAAATTCGAACTTAGCGTATTGCTGATCCTTCCGCAGTAGCAGGAGATCAGATGCGTTGGAACACTGACACATCTAGGAATAAATAACAAAAACCAAGTGTCTGCATTGTACAATATAGATAATTTTAAAAACCAAAGTAAGGTTTTTGTTGACAAATTGAACTACACAGAATATCATAAAATTGTAGTTGAGGTGAGCATCACAAAAACGTTTTTCTTTTAAGGGTTATGGTATTGGGTCCAGTACCTGATGCCATGAGACCTGTACAAGCATTTCATACATAAGACTTTAGAAGCTGCCAGGGGATAAAGCTTTCTATTTGGGTCAGAAAGGAAGAGAGTGAAATCCGGGACAGCTGAAATTTAAAGCAAGAAAAACGTTTTTGTAAATTTCGGCACAAATACGAAATCGGTGTTGAAAGCTCGATCAGAAAAGAAACGGAGGAAGATTATGAAAGCGAAGAAAGTTTTAGGACTGCTCCTTTCTGTTGCCATGTTAGCCGGGCTGATGACTGGCTGCGGTAATGACGACAGCGGCAATTCTTCAAGTGGGGGGGGTAACGTTCAAAGCAGTGGACAGACAAACAGCGGCGGAAATTCTGGCAGTGATGATTCCAATACCGGAAATTCCGGCAGCGACGATTCTAACGGCGGCGGAGAGGTTGCCGACGCAAAGCCCTTTTACCTCACTCTGGATCCGGAGGTTTCCGGAAGCATTGACGTAATGTGCTGGTCCGGTGACAGTGTGTATTACAGCGACTTAGGCCATATGAACATCGCGGATGAGGATCTGACATCCAAGAATGTGGCTATGATATACGCCATGGCCAAAAAATTCAACGAGCTTTATCCGAATCTCAAAATAAATCTATATGCAAAGACGGATGACCCGGACAGCAACGACACCTCCTGGGATCAGGAGCTGGAGAATTTCAAGGCCGAGCATGGCAAGTATCCCGACATTTATGCGTCCACCATGCTGCCGGATGATACAGCCAAGGGTATGGTGGCAGACCTGTCTGTCTTTGCGGACGATCCCCTGTATCAGTCCTTTAATACATCGCTGATGGCACAGATGAATTATTACGGTTTCCAGGCAGGACTGCCTCAGTTTATGCAGCCCTGGGGCGTGTTTGTAAATAAGGAGCTGGCTGAGGACAATAATATTGATGTTCCCGGACCTGACTGGACCATTGACGACTATACGGATTTTGTTACCTCCGCTGACAACACCAGCTTCTGGGGACTGGTTTACGGCAGTGCCACACAGTTTATCCAGACCGGTACGGATACGGTGGTAAAAGCAATGAACGAGGGCGCCGAGGTGAATATGGCCTCCGACCAGGTAATGAGTCTGCTGGATTATATTCCTCAGTGGTCCGAGTATGAAATTTTTACCAAGCAGGGCCAGGGCGCTGTGGATCAGGCCATTATGGATGATGGCTGGTGGTGGAGCTACAGATTCTTCTGCCGCAATTACTGCCTGACTTCTGCCGGGGATCCCTGGATGATGACGGACTCCGCAATGGGCCAGAATGAAGACGGTACATGGCCTACCAATGCAGTGGAATCCGGTGATTGGGATATTTATCCCAGACCTGCAACGGATTACAGAGGGAATACCGTGGGCATCGTAATTGACCCTATGGCGATCCACAATTATGCGATGGATGACGGCGATCCTGCCTGGAGCGATGCAGAGAAGGCACAGCTGGATCTGGCGTATGCGTTTGGCTCCTACTGGTGCGGCGCTACCGAGGCTATGCAGGCAAGAGCGGATCAGCAGTGGAATAACGCAGGCGTTATGCAGAGCTGCTTAAATGATTCCTTCCCTCTGGTAACGGGAGACGAGTTTGACGCTCAGATGAAGATCTGGTATTCTACCGTGAATCATGCGCGTTACGGTGATGCGGAAAAGATGCCCGGCTTCCAGTATGTAGTACAGCTCTGGGAGGAAGGCCAGATCTGGGACGTATCCGATAAGTGCTATCCCTGGTATGTGTACGAGGACGGCACCAGAAAAGAGTGCATCTATGAGTGGCTGAACCTGACCAACGAAGAGGTAGTGGGCGTTCCGGTGACCAATGCAAGCTGGCTTGACACAGTAAAGGCGAACCTGCCCGAGTGGAACAAGAAGATGAACGACAGGCTGACAGAGGCGCAGAACTCTTTGAAGGATGGTTTGAAGACCTATTACGGATTTACAGATGCTGACTTTTAAACTGATTTGACAGAATTTAAGGGAAAGGCAGGGCTTATTATTGGAGGCACAGGGTGTTTTAAGATAATAAGCCCTCTTTTTGTAAGAGGAGCACGCTCATGAAGTCGAAGAAGACCGGGATTTTAAAGAAAGTAATCATCACTGCTGCCGTCGCGGCAGCATGCGTTGCGGGTGTTTATTTGATCTTCAACAGGAACCATGCCGAGTATGTGGAGGATGTCAGCCCTGAAGAGCTGAAGGCGGCCTATGAGCTTTTGTCGGGTTCTCTTGTTTCTTCGGATGATACCTATACCGATTATCTGAATTATCTCGATGTGGGGTATGGAGAGGGAAACTACTCCGCATCTCCGGAGCAGGGGGAGGCTGAAAGCTTTGATGCAGGACAGGAGCTGCCCGCTTATGAGGGAACCGCTGTAGTGCTGAATTATGAGCAGACAGCCGAATATAGAGTAAACGTGGAAAAAAAGGGAGTGTATTATCTGGCGGTGGATTATCTTTCCGCAGGTAATTCCTACCTTGACTATACAGTGGATGTGGCACTGAACGGGGAAGCGCAATATCAGGAGTGGAAGACGGTGGAGCTTTCCCTGTACTGGAAGGACTCCGTGGAGCAATATCTGGTGGACAGATACGGCGATGAAATTGCACCTGCCCAGGAGCGCCTGAATCAGTGGAACCATACCTGGCTTTATAACAACACATATTCTTCCACGCATCCTTTGTACATGACGCTGGAGGCGGGGGAGAATGTGATCACCCTGACCAACCGGTCCAATGACGGCCTGGCCCTGGGCACTCTCTATGTGGAGGCGCCGGCAGAGGAATGTCCTTCCTATGAGGAATATTCCGCACGGTATGCGGGCCTTGAAGTGGCAAAGAAAGGGGCGATGATAGCCATTGGGGCCACGGATTACAAGGTGAAGAACTCGGCGGAGATTATCTACCAGTCCACGGCAAATCCTGCCATGACGCCTTACAACGCAGAATATAAGAAACTGAACACCCTTTCCTGGACCAAGCCGGGAAATGAGATTACCTATGAGTTCGGAGTGCAGAAGGAAGGGCTGTATAAGCTGGGGTTCCATTATATGAACGACAAGGAAGAATTCAATTCCTATGAGAGCATTGCCATCGACGGAGCAGTGCCTTTTCAGGAGCTGCAGTGCTATGCGTTTCCCTACAGCGACGGGGGATGGGCGAACGAAGTGCTTTCCGACGAAAATGGGAATCCCTATTACGTCTATCTTTCGCCGGGAACCCACACCCTGACGATAAAAACGCAGATGGAGCCGGTGATTGAGGCCTGGCGTTACGGTCAGCTGATTGCCGAGCATGTGACCCAGTTTTCACTGGACATCAAAAAGATTTCAGGGCAGGATGCAGACAAATACAGAACCTGGAAAATGACACAGTACATACCGGAGATTCCCGAGTATCTGGATGCTTACATGACCCTGATCCAGCATATCCGTTACCTGCTCCAGCATGAGTCGGAGTACGGCATCAACGGCGCGCTGCTTTCTTATCTGGACAAGGCGGAAGTATTTATCAGGGATATGGCGGAATATCCGGACGAAATCGCTCTTTATACCACCAGCCTCACCGGTGCGGACAATTCGGTGCTGGTGGCGGTCAGCAAATTTACTTCCTCCATTATGAATGTGAAATTCTCTCTGGATATGATCTATGCTTTCGGGGAAGATAAGCTGCCTGCGCCTAAGGCGGGTATCGTTAAAAGTATCGGCAACGGATTTGCTACCGTGTATTATTCCTTTACCTCGGATAAGTATAAAACCAGTTCAGAGGACGAAGGGGAACTGAATATATGGGTCTCCAGGGCCCTGACTCATGTGGATCTGCTGCAGAAGCTGGCGGATACGGAATTTACGCCGAAAACAGGAATTAAGGTCAAGATCTCGGTGATGCCGGATGCCAATAAGCTGACGCTGGCGTCCGCAGCGGACGAGACGCCGGATATTGCTTTGGGGCTGATCTCCCATATGCCTTTTGACCTGGCCTGCCGTGATGCCCTGTACGATCTGACGCAGTTTGAGGATTTCTGGGAAACCGCGAACCGTTTTGTGGCGGGAGCGATGGTGCCATATACTTATAACGAAGGCGTCTATGCCATACCGGAGACACTGGATTTTGATGCGGTGATTTATCGCACGGATATTTTTGAAAATCTGGGGCTGGAGGTGCCTGATACCTGGGATGAGCTGATCGAACTGCTTCCCGGCCTGCAGCGTTACGGCATGAATTTTTATCACAATATTTCTTCCGGCGTGGGATACAAATGGTTTTACCAGACAACGCCGCTGGTGTTCCAGAATGGCGGCAGCCTGTATCTGGAGGACGGCACGGCCACTGCTATCGATTCGCCTGATTCCGTGAAGGGCCTGAAGCAGCTGGGAGATTTGTTTGTAGCTTACTCTCTGGATACCCAGGTGCAGGAATTCTTTAATTCCTTCCGGTATTCGGTGCTTCCCATCGGCATTGTGGATTCCAATAATTATGTGCTGATCAAGAACGGCGCTACGGAACTGGAAGGGCAGTGGGCACTGGCGCCCTATCTGGGGACTGTGCAGGAGGACGGAACCGTTGACCGCAGCTTTATTGCCAACGGCACCGGCGGAGTGATTTTCGCAGACACGCAGATGCCGGAAGAAGCCTGGGAATTCATGAAGTGGTGGACGGACACGGAGACGCAGGTGGAATACACCTACACCCTGCGTTCTACCTATGGTGATACCTACTTTTGGCTGCCTTCAAACGTGGAAGCCCTGGAGCAGGCGCCCATCGACCAGGAGGACAAGGTGGTAATCCTGGACATGGTGCACTGGCTTCGGGACGTGCCCAGGACGCCGGGACAATATCTGCTGGAGCGCTCCATCTCGGACATTTGGAATACCATGGTGTTCGACGGCACCTCGGCCCAGGTGGCAGCAGACGAAAAAGTGATTGCCATAAACCGGGAAATCAAGAAGAAAATGCAGGAGCTTGGTTTCTATGACGACGAAGGAAACATGATAAAGAGCTATATTATCCGGGATGCGGAGTGGATACAGGAACAGATGGACAATGCGAGAAAGGGGGGTGAGTGAGCATGCGGCAAGTGAAGCGGCAAAAAGGATTCAACAGGAAGGACGGCAGGGCGTATCTGCTTCTGCTGCCATATATCCTTTTGTTTTCCACATTTATACTGATACCGGTGCTGATCGCGGTATATCTTTCCTTTACCTATTTTGACGTGATCAACGAGCCCACATTTACGGGACTGCTGAACTATATTACCCTGTTTACTCAGGATGAGGTATTTTTGAAATTCGTGCTGCCCAATACTTTTCTGTATGCTCTGATCGTGGGACCCGGAGGCTATGTACTGTCCTTCCTGCTGGCCTGGATGCTGGCCCAGATCCAGCCCATCCCCCGGACGGTGCTGGCGCTGTGCATCTACACTCCGTCCATGTTGGGTCAGGTGTTCATCGGCGTAATCTGGAAGACGATCTTTTCCGGGGACCAGTCAGGCTGGGTAAACAGTCTTCTGCTGCAGTGGGGGCTTATCGATACGCCCATTCAGTTTTTGCTGACCAAGGACTATTTCATGCTGATCATGATTGTGGTTTCCCTGTGGTCTGCTATGGGCATCGGCTTCCTGGCCATGATTTCCGGTATTTTAAATATTGACCAGGAGCTGTACGAGGCGGCTTATGTTGACGGCCTGAAGAACCGTTTTCAGGAAATTATTTATATCACGGTACCTTCCATGAAGCCCCAGATGCTTTTCGGAGCGGTAATGGCTATCGTGAATGCCTTTAACATGGGCTGGATCGGCGTTACCTTAAGCGGAGCCAACCCCACGCCGGAATATTCCGGACAGCTGATTACCAACCATATAGACGATTACGGCTTTATCCGTTATGAGATGGGATATGCCGCCGCTATTTCCGTGATGCTTCTGCTGATCGTGTACGCCTTTAACGTTGCGGCGCACAGATTATTCGGCGAGAAGGACTGAAAGGAGGGAGCATAAATGAGTCAGAAAAAGAAACAAAAACGTGGAAACTTCCAGGGCTCCCGCATCAACCCCAGGCATTTTTCGAAAGGGCAGGTCAAGTTTTATATCATTCTTGTGCCTCTGTCCCTGTTCATGATCCTGCCGGTGGTCATGCTGATTAACCGGGCGTTCATGCCCCTGGGTGAGTTGTTTGCCTTCCCGCCCCACATTATTGCCCGCAATCCTACCATGAACAACTTTAAGAGTCTGTTCGCCCTTTCCAGCACCACGGGAGTCCCCATGCTCAGGTATTTGTTAAACTCGGTGATTGTGACGGTGCTGACCGTGCTGCTGAATCTGGTGATCACTATATTGGGGGCTTACACTTTTGCCAAGAAGAATTTCAAGGGCAAGGCGGTTTTATTCGAGATTAACCAGCTGGCGCTGATGTTTGTGCCTACCGCAGTTGCCATTTCCAGATATTTGGTGATTGTAAACCTGAATCTGACGGATACCTGGCTGGTGCATGTGCTTCCGCTGGCAGCCATGCCTGTGGGCCTGTTCCTGGTAAAGCAGTTTACCGACCAGATACCGGATGCGTTGATTGAGGCGGCTGTCATGGACGGTGCCAAGGAGCTTACCATTGTGCGCAGGATCATTGTACCCCTGATCAGGCCGGCCCTTGCCACATCGGTGGTGCTGACCTTTCAGCAGGTCTGGATGGCGGTAGAAGCTTCCAATAATTATGTGAACAATGATACTATGCGAACGCTGGCATATTACCTGAATTCCCTGTCCACCAACAATACGGTTGCGGCGGCGGGCATGACGGCGGCAGCTTCCGTGCTTTTGTTCCTGCCGAATCTGCTGATTTTTATCTGTATGCAGTCTCAGGTGATGAATACCATGAGCCATTCCGGTATCAAGTAGGAGGGGAGGATAGCGATGAGAACACATGGAAAAATGAGGCGGGGTCTGCTTCTTCTGGCTGCTGTCTGTCTGATGCTGCAGCTTCCCATGCGGGTAAGTGCAAATCAGGCTACATCCTACACTTATGCAGCGGACGAAAACGGCTACTGGGTGCGGACCCAGGATGCCTATCTGCCGGATAAGACGGTGACGGAACTGGGGCTATCCGCTCCGGAGGACCTGTTTATCGACGAAAACAATATGCTTTATATAGCGGATACCGGAAACCGTCGTATCGTGAAATATGACATTGCCAGGGGAGAAGTGACGGCAGAGCTGACAAGCGATGAGTTTACGGCGCCCAGGGGAGTTTATGTGACGGAGGACGGGGATATTTATGTGGCGGATTCCGGAACGAAGGCAGTTCTGATATTCAGTGCGGATTTCCGGCTTAAGGGAAAGCTGGGAAGGCCGGACGCACCCATCTTTGCGGATACCAATTACGAACCCAAGCGCGTGGCGGTGGACGGCGGCGGGAACGTATACCTGATTGGCGAAGGCGTATATAACGGTGTGATTCAGCTGGCAAAGACGGGAGAGTTTCTGGGGTACTTTGCGGTAAATGACGCGGATCTGACCTTTGCCCAGAGGCTGCAGCAGATGATCTTCACCAGGGCCCAGCTGGCAAACCTGGTGGACATTAATCCCACGGTTTTCACCAACGTGTTTGTGGACAGAAGCGGCATTGTGTATACGGCTACCAGCGGAACCAATAAAAACGGCATGAAGAAGCACAGCACCAACGGCGGTAATATGTTCAAGTCCAACGTGTGGTCCTATGATACCCTGACGGATCTGTATGTGGATGACAGCGGCCTCATTTATACCTGTTCCGCCGAAGGTTATATCAATATTTATTCCAAGAACGGGGAAGAGATTTTCAGCTTTGGTTCCTATGTTACAACCGTTGACATCTCAGGACTTTTTACCACCCTTCCTTCCATTGCGGTGGACAGGGACGGAAATATCTGGTCGGTGGACGGCAGCAAAGGATACCTTCAGTCCTTTAAGCCTACGGAATACGCGCAGATGGTCTACACGGCCATGGATCTTTATGAGGAAGGCCGATACGACGAAGCCATGGAGAGATGGAACCAGGTGCTGAAGCTGAATCAGATGTCCATTCTGGCACACAACGGTGTGGGCAAGGCCTATCTGCACGCGGAGGATTATGAGGCTTCCCTGGAGCACTTTAAGGTGGCGAACAACAAGGACTTTTATTCCCAGAGCTTCTGGGAGGTGAGGAATAAGTGGCTGCAGAAGTGGCTGGGGCCCATTCTGATTGTTGCTATCGTCCTGCTTGTGCTGAAAAAGCTCATCGGGATCTTGGACGGGAAAAGGGGACGACATCTGGCAGCGGCAAAGAAGCAGGCGGCAGATAAGGCGGGAAGCCTGCCGGTGCTGAAGGATTTTATCTATGCTTTGAAGACGCCCAGGCATCCCATGGACAATTATTACGAAATCCGCAAGTACAGGCAGGGATCCGTGCTTTCGGCTACCATTATCTATGCTTTGTTTTTCCTGGACTTTATGGCATTTAAGACTCTGAAGGGCTTTATTTACCAGAATATGAAGGTGGAGGACATGGACATCGGTTCCATCGTGCTGGGATTCTTTATTCTGCTGGGACTGTTTATCATTTGTAATTACCTGGTGACCAGCATTAACGACGGGGACGGAACCTTTAAGCAGATTTATATGATTCCGGCATACGGGCTGATGCCGGCCATGATTTCACTTTTGATTGTGACGGCGGTTTCTTATGTGCTGACCTACAACGAGGCGTTCCTGTTGACCATTGTGCTGATCATCGGAATCACATGGAGCGTTATCACCATATTCTTGGGGCTGCAGACGGTACACGATTATACCTTCGGGGAGACGGTGAAGAGTATCCTCCTGACAGTCGTGTTCATGGTCATCGTGGCGGTGATCGGAATCATTATCTCCATCATGTGGGATAGCTTGTATTCCTTCCTCGCCGCAGTGGGAAAGGAGATGATTCAGAATGTCTTATAAGAACGGAAGGAGAGCTCTTCGGAGCCTGGCGGCCCTGGCCCTTGCGGTCAGCCTTGGGTCAGTCTCCATTAACGTACGGGCTTATGTGCCCACCAACAGAGACACGAAGGTGGCTCCCGAAAAGGCGGAGTATACCCCGGAAGAGTACTCGGAATATGAGCTTCTTACAGAAACCGGGACAGTCAGGTATTACTGGCGGGAGGATCGGGACATTCTTGCCATCGTTGACAAGCAGACGGGATTTTGCATCAAGACCGGGGCGGATCTGCCGTTCTCAGGCGACATTAAAGATGCGGTGAAGGCTCTGGAGAAGGCGGATGCGTCAGCGGCGGAGATTCTGGCAGCGGCAGAAAGCTATCCCGATGATTTGAACACTACCTATGTAGGGATTGCCAATTCCCTGATTACCATAGAATACTACGAGAGCGACAAGATCAAATATTTGTCCTCGGCCTCGGAATCCGGTGTTGAGTCGGCCTTAAGCAAGGTGGAAGACGGTAAATACTGTCTGGACGTTCATTTTACCGGAATCGACGTGCAGATCAAGGTGTACCTGACTCTGGAAGAAGACAGCGTGGATTATCATATTCCATACGGCGAGATGAGCGGAGCGGGCTTAAGCAAGCTGGCGGCCATTGACGTGACTCCTTTTCTGGGAGCCAGCGGCGGACGGATGAACGTGATGAATCCGGAAACCTTAGAGTGGGAGACTGTGGATAATTACCGGGTGCCGGGGTATGTGCTGGTGCCGGACGGCAGCGGCAGCCTGATCCGGTTTGTGGACAATACTTCCACCTTCAATTCTTATGTGGGGGATGTGTACGGCAGGGATTATGCCACGGAGACCTATTACAGCTTCTCCTACTATGACGATGTGCCTGTGAAAGAGCCGGTGATGCCGGTGTTCGGCATTGCCCACGGGGACGGGCAGATGGCCTTCGCGGCCTGGGCAAACCAGGGAGCGGAGTACATGGAGATCATCGTCAATCCCGACGGCACCCGGGGAACCACGTATACGTGGGCTTACCCCAGGTTTGAACTGAATATCAACTATTATCAGCTCTATGACGAAAAGGGGAGCGGCTTTTTCAAGCAGATGGATGAAATCTATCAATATGACATTGATATGACGTATGCCTTTCTGTTCGGAGACGGCAGTGACGGGACTCCGGCGGCCGATTATACCGGCATGGCAAGAGCCTACAGGGAATATCTGATTGCAGCCGGAGAGCTGACGCCCCTGGAAGCAAAAGAGGGTGACATTCCCATACGTCTGGATTTTATTATGGCAGACTCCAAGAGCGGCATTGTGGGTAACACCCAGGTTAAGGTGACGACGGCGAAAGACGTGGAGGATATTCTCAATCAGGTGATGGCGAAGGGGATCACCAATATCAATTCCGGGCTCATCGGCTGGCAGAAGAAGGGTGAGAGCCTTTCCAAGCCTTACAAGATGAGTTTTTCCGGAGCTATCGGGAACAAAAATGAATTTAAGAGCCTGATTGAGGACTTTCGGGAAAAGGGTGTTGACATTTCCTTTTCCAGAGATGTGATTACCATCAACAAGGATATGGTGAATTATTATAACACGGCGGTGAGATGTATCAGTAATTGGTACTTAAGCATTGATAAGGAGGCTATTCTGCCGGAGAATGTACCCACCAGCCTGTTCAGCTATGCCACGCCCACGAAAGCCGCGTCCTGGATCAAAACCCTGGCCGACAAGACTTCGGACTTTTCAGGCAGTCTGACACTGGCGGAGATGCCCCATGTACTCACCTCCAACTGGAACCGGGACGGGGTGGTGACCAGCCTGACGGATGCAGCGGCATTGTACAGGGATACTTTGGAGGGAGTGAACGGAAAGCAGCTGTTAAACCTGGAAAATCCCCATAGCTACCTTTGGAAGTACACGGATCGTTATCTGCAGATTCCGGTGGGAAGCTCCCAGTATGTATTTGAGACGGATTCTGTACCTTTCCTGGAAATGGTGCTGCATGGCACCATGGAGCTGTACGCGCCCTATGCGAATTTTTCCTTCTATACCCAGGACAGCATCCTGAGAATGATAGATTACAATATTTCGCCTTCCTTTATTCTTTCCAGGGAGCCTTCCTACAAGCTGGCGGATACCTTTTCCGCGAATTATTACTCCACGGAATATTCCCTGTATGAGGAACTGATCCGGCAGGTGTACGGGACGGTGAACGGAGTTTTAAGCCAGGTGCAGGGCTATGAATGGACCGGCAGATATGTACCGGAGAACGGAGTGGTGATCAACACCTATCAAAGGGGCAGTGATGTCAGGTATGTGATCATCAATTATACCGAGAACGAAGTAACTTATCAGGGAACCGCCGTTGCACCGGAGAGTGCGGCGGTGGCGGAGTACCCGGAGTACTCTCGAGAAGGAGGTGTGAACAATGGCTGAAAAGGCTGTAAAAAAGGCAGTGAAGGAAAAGACGCCCCGCAGAAGCAGGCGTGCTCCCAGCTATGAAAAGCGTCAAAACCGTCTGGGCTATGGGTTCATGCTTCCCTGGATTATCGGGTTTCTGGTCTTTACCCTGATTCCCTTTGGGGCCACCATTGTCTTAAGCTTCTGTAATGTGAGTACTAATGTCACAGGCTATGACATCACGTTTGCCGGGGGCAGCAATTATTATACGGCGTTCTTTCGAAATACGGAGTTTGTGCCGGCACTGGGCGCATTTATCGCCATGGTGGTGCCTTATACCTTTGTGATCATTATTGTGTCCTTCTTCATGGCTTACCTGCTCAACAAGATAGAGGCGGGCAAGGGGCTGATGAGGACCATCTACTTTCTGCCGGTAATCATTATGTCCGGACCTGTGATGAGTCAGATTCTGGACCAGGCAGATGAGGCGGTGCAGATGGCCCAGGGCATGAACAGCGGATACGAGGGGGTTTTCATTCTGGAGATGATCCGCAGCTATTCCCCCAGGCTGGCAGGATTTATGGGGAATATCTTTGATCAGCTGACCATGATCCTTTGGTTTACCGGTATTCCCATTGTCCTGTTTGTCAGCGGCCTGCAGCGCATCAACGGCTCTCTGTATGAGGCGGCAAAGATCGACATGGCCAATGAGTGGCAGATCCTCTGGAAGATTACCATTCCCATGATTAAGCCAACGGCTCTGGTGGCTACTATTTTTACCATTGCTCAGCTGGGAACCTATGATACCAGCGCGATCTATGAGCTGATCAAGACGGCTACGGCCAATACCAACGGCGGCTTCGGCTTTGCGGCTACCTATTCCTGGATCTACTGTATCATTGTGTTGATCATTATTGGGCTGGGATGCCTGATTTTTAAGGAGAGACAGCCAAGGAGGCGGGATATATGGTAAGGAAAGCTAAAAATATAAACAAGGTGAAAGTAAAGCATGACTTTAAATGGTGGCGCAATCGCATTGCCAGGATCGCAATCTACTTTGTACTGATCTGTGTGGGATTTGTTTATCTGGAGCCGATCTTTGAGATAATAGCGAAAACATTTATGTCTGCAGAAGACATAATTGACCCTTCCGTGAACTGGCTGCCCAGAAGTCTGTCCCTGAACAACTTGAAGGTAGCATCCAATGTACTGAAGGTGGGACCTACATTGCGGAATACCATACTGTGGTCTGCGGGGATGGCGGCAGCCCAGACCATTGTGTCTGCGCTGACAGGCTTTGCGCTTTCCCGATATGACTTCAAGTTCAAACGGTTCTGGTTTGTGATGATCGTTCTGGCCTTCATCGTGCCCACACCTGTGACAATGGTGCCCAGGCTGATGATGTTCGTCACGGTGCAGGAGGCCGCGGCCATCCAGCTGATCGGAACGGCCCTTCCCCAGGCTATGATGGCTCTGCTGGGACAGGGTGTTTATTCCACGGTGCTGATCCTGGTGTTCTACACTGCATTTAACATGATTCCCAGAGTGCTGGACGAGGCCGCTCAGATCGACGGTGCGTCTGCCATGAAGGTGTTCTGGTTTATCGTGGTCAAGATGTCGGCGACAACGATTCTGGTGGTGTTCCTGTTTTCCTTTGTGTGGAACTGGAACGAGACCTATATCACCGGAACGCTGATGAGAAACAACATTGAACTGCTGCCGGCGAAGCTGAATATGTTCAACAGTGAGTTTGACAGTCTTGTTTCCGCCCAGGGCGGCGCATTTAAACTGAATGAGGCTTATAAGATGGCGGCTACGCTGATTTCCATTTCACCGCTGCTGATCCTGTATGCTTTCGTGCAGAAGCAGTTTATCCAGGGTATTGAAAATACGGGAATTACCGGCGAATAGCGAGACGGGGCTGTGAGGGATGTTCTGCAGATGACGGAGACGGCAGCACTTATCGGCCGGACAGACGGTTTGGGAGGTATGAACATGAGTAGAAAGAGATCGGGAACGGGAGCTTTGGCAGCGGTGCTGGCGCTGGTTTTGGCAGGGGCGCTGGCAGACTGCGGCGGCCCGGAAACGGAAAACGGGCAGACATCAGGGGACGCCAACGGGATTGCGGGAGCTGACGGCGTGCCAGAAGATGCGGGCGGGGTGTCGGACTCTGCCGGTGCTGACGGAACTGCCGGGGAAGGCGGTGTCTCAGGAGAGGCCGGCGGGATGGAAAAGAACGAGGGTGGTTATCGGGTAGGCAGTTCTCTGTCCGGCGCTTATGTGGATCCCAACGAAAAACCGCCGGAAAAGGAAGCCAAGGCAACGGGCTTTGCCTATGACCGGGAGGGCCTGACCTATGAGCTTGTCTGGTCCGACGAGTTTGATTATGAAGGGGAGCCGGATCCGGAGAAGTGGAGCTATGAGACGGGAGCAGGCGGCTGGGGAAACCATGAGCTGCAGAATTATACCGCAGGGGACAATGTGACGGTGGCGGACGGCCTGATGACCATTGAGCTGCGAAAGGAAGAGGACGGACAGTATACCTCCACCAGACTGGTCAGCCGGGGCAAGGGGGATTGGACATATTGCAAAGTGGAAGCTTCTCTGAAGCTGCCCTCCGGCCTGGGGACATGGCCTGCTTTCTGGATGATGCCCACGGCTTCCGCATACGGCGGCTGGCCCAAGTCCGGGGAAATCGACATCATGGAGCATGTGGGCTTTGACCAGGATGTGATCGTGGAGACGGTACATACCGAGAAGTATCACGGAGGCCAGGGGAAGGGCAAGAGCTTTCCCACGGCGGGGGTCAGCGAGGATTTCCATACTTATGGGGTGGAGTGGCTTCCCGATCGTATGATTTTCAGTATTGACGGGGAAGAGAAATTTACCTATGATCCCTTTGACTACAGTCAGCGCCCTACCTGTGAGATATGGCCCTTTGACAAGGATTTTTTCCTGATTTTCAACCTGGCCTTCGGGGGAGACTGGGGCGGTGCAAGAGGGACGGATGACTCCTATTTTCCCGTGGAATATCAGGTGGACTATGTGCGGGTGTATCAGAGTCCGGAAATATTGGAGCTGACCGGGCAGTGAGCATTCTGAAAAGGAGGAAGAGATGAGCAATTATACATTGGACGGTGACAGATTTATCATTGATAATTATACGGAGGTTCCGGCCTTTTCCAGCTTTCTTCCCGGGCTTTCCGGGGTGAAGGGGATTCCTGTGTGGTCGTTTTACACCAACAGGGGACAGGGGATCAACAGCTTGGGCATCCATCATAAGGGGAATGCCATTATGGAGTTCAATCCTGCCAACACGGCATATGAAGTTACGCCTGTCAAGGGATTCCGAACCTTTATCAGGATGGACGGGAATTATTATGAGCCCTTCTGTACTTATGCTCCCCAGGCAAAGCGCAGGATGGAGATTGAGAAAAACGTGCTCACCATCTCTGAGGAAAGTCATGGCCTGAAGATAACGGTGTGTTATATCATCCTGCCGGGGGAGAGCATCGGTGCCCTGGTGCGCAGGGTAACGGTGGAAAATATAGACGGCGGGGCGCATGAGCTGGAGATCCTGGACGGTATGCCCCAGATCATCCCGTACGGAATCCAGAACGGACAGTACAAGGAGATGTCTAATCTGTTCAAGAGTTGGGCGGATATCAAAAATATTGAAGCAAAAGCGCCCCTTTATACCATGCGGGCTTCCAGTGACGATTCCGCAGAGGTTTCGGAGATTCAGGGAGGATATTTCTATCTGGCTGTCCGGGACGGAGAGCTGCAACCGGTGTTATATGACAAAAACGTTATCTTCGGCTGGGACCATTCCATGGTAAATGCTGTGACGTTTCAGGAGGAGGGGATGACAGGCGTACTGGCAAAGGAGCAATGCTTTGCCAATAAGGTGCCCTGCGGATTTATCCCCGTGAAGACTGCACTTGCGGCAGGCCAAACCTGTGAGTTTACGGCTTTTTCCGGGTTTGCGCCTTCCGTCGACCTGCTGAATGAGAAGGCGGAGAGCTTCTGTGCAGAAGGGTATGCGGAACGGAAAATAAAGGAGGCCAGGGAACTGGTATCCTTCTTTACCAGGGATGTGTGGACCAGGACCGCCAATCCCCTGTTTGATCAGTATATGGAGCAGTGCTATCTGGATAATTTTCTCCGGGGCGGCATCCCCTTCGTCATGGGGAAGGGAGAAAACGGGGCGGTGGTGCATTTATTCAGCCGCAAGCACGGGGACCCCGAGCGGGATTACAATTTCTTTTCCATTGCGGGAGAGTACTATTCCCAGGGAAACGGCAATTATCGGGATGTGTGTCAGAACCGCAGGAACGACGTGTTTTTCAGGCCTGCCATCGGGGATTTCAACGTGCGCCATTTTTACAGTTTGGTGCAGATGGATGGCTACAATCCGTTAGAGATCAGACCCTGCACCTTTGTGATCCCGGAGGAAAACAGGCAGGCGGCCACGAAGCTGATTGCAGGTCATGTGGAGGATCCGGAAGGCAGAATTGCCGGAGTGCTGGTCAAACCCTTTACCCCCGGGCAGGTGACCAATACCATTGCAGCCCATCAGCTGAAGGTGAAGGGGGACGAGGAAGAGCTGGTGAACGGGCTCATCGGACTTAGCAGGGAGCAGATCGAGGCAGGCTTCGGCGAGGGCTACTGGAGCGACCATTGGGACTATAATCTCGATCTGGTGGAAAATTATCTGCTGGTATATCCGGACAGACGGGAAAACCTGCTGTTTGGAGATGACAGCTATGGATTTTATGACAGTGTGGGGGTGGTACGCCCCAGAAGTGAGACCTACGTCATAAATAAAGGAAAAGTACGGCAGTACGGCTCCCTGTATCACTGCAAGGAGAAGGCGGCACGTCCCGGTTTTGCGGAAAACGGCACCAACTGGTTAAAGGACAGACAGGGGAACATGGTAACCACTACTCTGTTTGGCAAGATGATGACCCTGGCAGTGAACAAGTTTGCCTTGCTGGATTCTTATGGTATGGGCATTGAGATGGAAGGCGGGAAGCCCGGCTGGAACGACGCCATGAACGGTCTTCCGGGGCTGTTCGGCAGCGGTATGCCGGAGACTCTGGAATTAAAGCGGCTGGTGGATTTCCTGCTGGAGGAGGTGCGGAAGCATTCCCCGGAGGAAGAGACGAAGCTGCCCGGGGAGCTGGCTGCCTTTATGAGGGACATTTATGGGCTTCTGCAGGCGGGCCTTTCCGATTTTGAGTATTGGGACAGGACAGCCTCCCGCAGGGAGTGTTTCCGGGAAGAAATTAAGTTTGAGGCAGACGGGAGTTTCGCGGCGCTTTCTTTCCGGGAGCTGGGAGAAATACTGGGCGCATTTTCGGAAAAACTGGAGAAGGGCATTGCCAGGGCTTTAGCGTACGGGCAGGGAATCATGCCTACCTACTTTACCTTTGAGGCAGCGGAGTACGAGCCGATTCTTGGTGAGGACGGGAAGCCCAGGATCAGCCCTTACGGGCTGCCCGGCGTCCGGGTGAAAAAGTTTACGCCCGTGATGCTTCCTTATTTCCTGGAAGGACCGGCGAGAATGCTTTCCGCCCGGGGCAGCAAGGATCAAAAGACCGCGGGAGAAATGTGCGATAAGATCAGGGAGACGGATATATACGACAGGAAGCTGAAGATGTATAAGACCTCCGAATCTATCGAGGGGATTTCCATGGAAAACGGACGGGTGAGGGCCTTTACCCCCGGGTGGCTGGAGCGGGAGAGCGTGTTCCTGCACATGGAATACAAGTATTTCCTGGGGATGCTGAAGGCCGGCCTGTATGATCGGTTCTACGAAGCAGTTCAGGATGCGCTGATCCCTTACCAGAAGCCGGAAGTCTATGGACGGAGTATTCTGGAGAATTCGTCTTTTCTGGCCTCCAGTGCCAACCCGGACCCTTCCGTCCACGGCCAGGGGTTTGTAGCCAGGCTGTCCGGCTCCACGGTGGAGATGCTTTCCATGTGGCTGGGAATGTTCCTGGGAGAGGGCGGCTTTACCTTTGAAGAGGGAAAGCTTGGATTCAGTCTGATACCCAGGCTGTCCGGGGAAATGTTTGACGAAAGGAAAGAAGCCGCCTTTATGCTTCTGGGCAGCTGTAAGGTCACCTACCATAACGAGAGCGGGCAAAATACTTATGGCGAGCACGGGGTGAAGGTATGCCGCATGGAGCTGACAGGGGAAGACGGCTGCTGTACGGTGGAGGGCAGCACCCTGGGCGAAGAGCAGGCGCGGAAGCTTAGAGAGGGCAAAATCTCGGAGATCTATGCTGAACTGGCTTAAAAAGTGAAAGGGTTGAAAGTTATGAAGGGATATTCTTATACAGACGAATACGGGTCGTTTCATATGGAAAACCCGGAATGCAGCAGTTATCTGTATTTTCCGCTGGCAGGGGAGTCAGGCTTAAAGTCAAGCATTACACCCCTGCTGGGGGGAGACAGCAAGACGGATCAGAATACCTTTCTGCTGGAGCCGGTGAGTGTGGAGGATCTGCATAATTCAAAGAGTACCCGTAATTTCTGGTGTGTTCTTGACGGAGGCAGAATCTGGTCCGCCACAGGTGCTTCCGCAGAGACAGAAGCACTTAAGGGCACGCCGGAAGAGGAAGAGTGCAGCCTGGATGCCGGTGTAATGTGGCATCAGGTGAAACGAAGGTCAGTGAAATATGCCCTGAGCTCTGAAATCACTTCTTTTGTACCCCGGGATCAGGCGGCTTTCGAGATGATGTCCGTGACCGTGAGAAACCTGGGGCCGGAACCGGTGGGTTTTATCCCGGTGGCGGCGGTTCCACTGTATGCCCGCTCCGCAGACAATATCAGGGATCACCGCCATGTCACTTCCCTCCTGCACCGGACCAGTGTCAATGAGTGGGGGGTGGAGGTGACGCCCACCCTGACCTTTGACGAACGGGGGCACAGGAAAAATCATTTGACCTATTTCGTTTACGGTGCGGACGGAGAGGGCCGGGGTCCGGAGCGGTGCTGCCCCGGGACGGAGGATTTTATCGGGGAAGGAGGCAGCTTTGCCAGGCCTCTGGGGCTTCAGACCCTTGAGGGCAGCCGCTGGAAGCTTCCGGGCTGTGAGAGCGCAGGAAGAGAAGCCATGGGGGCGCTGGCTTTTCGGAAGCGGATTCTTGACCCGGGTGAAGAAGCCTCTTTCCGTATCTGCATGGGGATTACGTCTGCAGAAGGAAGGGAGCTGTTCCGCGGGAATCTGATGAAAGTATACGGGTCTTGTGCCGGGGCGGAAGCCGCGCTGGAGACATTGAAGAAATACTGGCAGGATAAGATTAATGTCCGGTTTGAGACCGGGAAGAAGGAGCTGGACGGATATTTGTACTGGGTGGCGTTTCAGCCCATTCTGCGCAGGATTTACGGCTGTTCCTTCCTGCCTTATCATGATTACGGCAAGGGGGGCAGGGGCTGGCGGGATCTCTGGCAGGATTGTCTTGCCCTGCTGCTCATGGAGCCGGACGGCGTCAGGCAGATGCTGCTGGAAAATTACGGGGGTGTGCGTATGGACGGTACCAACGCCACCATTATCGGTGCAGGCAGGGGCGAATTTCTGGCAGACCGGAATAATATTGTCCGGGTCTGGATGGATCATGGGGTCTGGCCCTTAATGACCACTGCCTTTTATATTATGCAGACGGGAGATCTTTCTCTTCTTCAGGAACAGGTGTCCTATTTTAAGGACAGGCAGATCTGCCGGGGAGAGGAGAGGGACGACCTATGGGAGCCGGAGCAGGGGACGCTGCAGCGAAGTCCCCTGGGAATCGTGAACGGAACGGTACTGGAGCATATTTTGCTGCAGAATATAACTGCTTTTTATGATGTGGGAGAGCATAACCATATCCGGTTACGGGGAGCGGACTGGAATGATGCCTATGATATGGCGGCGGAAAACGGGGAGAGCGTGGCCTTTACGGCGGCATACGGGGGCAATCTGGAGCAGCTTGCGCAGCTTGTGGAACGGTATGCCGCCACAGTGTCGGAGACCATGGAGTTTCAGCAGGAAATTTTGTGCCTGCTTCAGGACCGGAGTGACATTTATGATTCTGTAGGAAAAAAGCAGGACTTTATCAGGGAATATTATGTTTCCTGCCGGCACGAGCTGACGGGAGGGCGGCAGCAGGTTTCCTTAAAGCAGGTGGCGGAGACGCTGCACGGTATGGCGAACTGGATAAAAGAGCATATCCGGAGAAAGGAGTGGCTGGAGACGCCGGAAGGGGGGTTTTACAACGGCTATTATGATAATCATAAAAACAGGCTGGAGGGAAGCTTCCCGGGAGGAACCCGCATGACCCTCACCAGCCAGGTATTCCCTGTAATGTCCGGCACGGCCACCAGGGAACAGGTGGAGCAGATCACCCGGGCGGCTGACAGGCTGTTGTACCAGCCGGGAACAGGGGGATATAAGCTGAACACGGATTTCGGCGAGGTCAAGGATGACATGGGGAGGGCTTTTGGGTTTGCCTACGGACATAAAGAGAACGGGGCGGTTTTTTCCCATATGGCGGTAATGTATGCCAATGCGCTGTTTAAGAGAGGCTTTGTGCAGGAGGGCTATAAAGCGTTGGATGCCCTCTACAGGCAGGCGGCGGATTTTGAGCATAGCCGTATTTATCCGGGTCTGCCCGAGTATTTCAGCGACAGGGGAAGAGGAATGTATCCTTATCTCACAGGTGCGGCAAGCTGGCTGATGATGACTATGGTTACGGAGGTTTGTGGAGTCAAGGGAGTATACGGGGATCTGTGCCTGGTGCCAAAGCTGGTGAGGGAGCTTCTGGATGAAAACCGCCGTCTGGGCCTGCGGATAAAATTTGCCGGGGTATCCTTACATATCTGTTTTCAGGCCGAACAGGAACAGGAGGTCTATACGGAGGCAAAGGGTGTGACCCTGGACGGGCTGCCTGTAGAGGGAAAGGTGATTCCCAGGGATGTGCTCCGGGCGGTGACGGGAGAGCGGGAAATTCGGGTGACTTTGTAGTTTGGTGGGAGAGAAACGAGAGCGCAGAACGGCTGCCGACAGGGCAGATGGAGCGCCCGGGCAGTGTACCTGGAAAAGAGAGAGGTATTATAATGTTTGACAGAAAAATCAAGTATCGCCTGGTCTGGGCGGATGAGTTTGACCAGGACGGCAAGCCGGATCCGGACAAATGGAATTATGACATAGGGGAAAAGTGGTTTAACAACGAGTCCCAGGCTTACACGGATCATGAGGAAAATGCTTATGTGCAGGACGGAAAGCTGATCCTGCGGGCCTTAAAGAAAAAGTACGGGATCGCGGAGTATACCTCCGCCAGGCTGACCACCTGGGAGAGGCAGTCCTGGCAGTACGGATATTTTGAAATCCGTGCGAAGCTGCCGGACGGTGCGGGAGCCTGGCCTGCTTTCTGGTTTATGCCGGATTCCGGCAGGAAGGGAGTCCGCTGGCCTCTCTGCGGTGAGATCGACATGATGGAGCATACCCATGTACATCAGGGGGATCTGGTGTACAGCCTCCATTCCCTGAATCACAATCATACCAGAAATGATGTGAAGCAGTACAGTACCAGCGTATACAGGGAAGGGCTGTTCGAAGAATTCCATGTATACGGGCTGGAGTGGACACCGGAATATGTGGAGTACTTTTTTGACGGGGAGAGTGTCTGCAAGTATTGTAAGAGCGACGACAGGGAGGATCAGACAGAAAAGTCATGGCCGTATGACCAGCCCTTTTACATGATTCTGAACATTGCGGTAGGAGGATTTATGGGCGGGCCGATTCGTGAGGAGGATCTTCCTTACACCATGGAGATTGATTATGTGCGTGTCTATCAGAAATAAACGGAGGTTATTTTCATGAATGACATTAAAATAGTTGTCACTGACAAAGGGAAGGAAAAATATTGGGAAGAGCAGTCTGTGCAGGCAGTGCCCCGGGAGGACTTTACTCATCTGATAAAAATTTATCCCGATCTTCAGGAGCAGACTATGGAAGGCTTCGGCGGCGCCATTACCGAGGCGGCCGCCGTGTGCTTTGACAGCCTTTCGGAGACTGCAAAACAGGAATTTCTGGACGGCTGTTTCGGCGAGGGGGGCCTGAAGTATAATCTGGGGCGGCTGCATATGAACAGCTGTGATTTTTCCCTGGGAAACTATGTTTATGTGGAAGAAGGGGATACGGAACTGTGCACCTTTGATATTGCTCATGACAGGGAGAAGATCATACCGCTGGTAAAAGCAGCTATGGCCCGTCATGGGGAAGAAGAGCTGTCGCTGCTGATTTCCCCCTGGTCGCCGCCGGCTTATATGAAAACCAACGGGGAGATGAACCACGGCGGAAAGCTGAAGGAAGAATATTACGGGCTATGGGCGGATTATTATGTCAGATTTATCAGAGAAGTCCGCAAGGAAGGACTGCAGATCCGGTATCTCACCGTTCAGAACGAGCCGGAGGCGGTGCAGACCTGGGATTCCTGTATTTATACTGCGCAGGAGGAGGGAAGTTTTGCGGCGGAGTATCTGATTCCCGCATTAAAAAAGGCCGGTTTTGAAGACATAGAGGTGTTTATCTGGGACCATAATAAGGAAAACATGTATGACCGGGCAAAGGGAAGTTTTGAAATACCGGGCTGCAGAGAAGGTGTGAGCGGTGTTGCCATGCACTGGTATACCGGGGATCATTTTGACGGAATTCGGGCGGTGAAGAAGGCGTTTCCGGAAAAAAAGGTATTTTTCACCGAGGGCTGCGTGGAATATTCCCGCTTTGCGGACTCCGGTGAAATTCAGAAAGCGGAAATGTATGCTCACGATATGCTGGGTAATTTCAAGGCGGGGGTGGGAGCGTTCTTTGACTGGAATCTGCTGCTGAGCGCGGAGGGCGGACCTAATCATGTGGGCAACTTCTGTGCCGCTCCCATTATGTGCGACGGGAAGGGAGGCATGGAAAAGAGGCTGTCTTATTATTACATCGGCCATTTCAGCAGGTATATCCGCCGGGGGGCAAAGCAGGTCATGAATACCTGTTATTCGGATCTGCTGGAGACCGTGTCTTTTGTAAATCCGGACGGGAGCCGTGTGGTGGTGATCTTAAACAGAAGTGATAGGGATATGCCGGTATCTCTGTGGGAGGCCGGACAGGGGACGGCTTTTTCGGCGGAGGCCCATACCATCAGGACCATCGTATATAAATGAGAACGGATTTATAGGCTGGAATCCGGCAGACGGTATGGAAACGGCAGCGAAAAAAGTTGTTACTATATATAACATAAAATTTATTGATTTTACTTATGCGGCGGGTTGTGCTATGCTGTATAAGAAAGCGGCGGGCGGAAGAAGCGTTTTCTGCCCGCTTTGTAATGCGCAGGCTGGTGAGGGAGCGGTCTGCGCTGCAGAGCCGCCTTGACGCGGAGGCGGCAGAACGGAGGCATAAATATGGTTAAGGCAATTGTGGGCGCCAACTGGGGCGACGAAGGGAAGGGCAAGATCACGGACATGATGGCACAGGAGGCGGACATTGTGGTGCGCTTCCAGGGAGGGGCAAACGCCGGGCATACCATTGTCAACAGCTATGGCAAATTTGCGCTGCATACGCTTCCTTCCGGGGTGTTTTACAATCATATCACCAGTGTGATCGGAAACGGGGTGGCTCTGAATATTCCCCTGTTGTTTCAGGAGCTTCAGTCCGTTGTGGACAGGGGTGTTCCCGCGCCGAAGCTTCTCATATCCAACAGGGCACAGATTGTAATGCCCTATCATATTTTACTGGACCAGTACGAGGAAGAGAGGCTGGGCGGCAAGTCTTTTGGCTCCACGAAGTCCGGCATTGCACCCTTTTATTCCGATAAATATGCAAAGATCGGCTTCCAGGTGAGCGAGCTTTTTGACGAAGAACTGCTGCAGGAGAAAGTACAGCGGGTCAGCGAGATGAAGAATGTGCTGTTTGAGCATCTGTACCATAAGCCGCCCATAGATCCCCGGGAGCTTCTGAACACGCTGCATGAATACAGGGACATGGCGGCTCCCTATGTGGGAGACGTGTCCGAATTTTTGGACAGGGCATTAAAGGAGGGCAAGACCGTGCTGCTGGAAGGGCAGCTGGGAACCTTAAAGGATCCGGATCACGGCATCTATCCCATGGTAACCTCATCGTCCACCCTTGCGGCTTACGGGGCGGTGGGGGCAGGGCTGCCTCCCTATGAGATCAGGCAGATAGTGACGGTCTGCAAAGCGTATTCTTCGGCGGTAGGAGCCGGGGCCTTTGTCTCGGAGCTTTTCGGTGACGAGGCGGAGGAACTGCGCCGCAGAGGCGGTGACGGCGGAGAGTACGGGGCTACTACGGGACGTCCCAGGCGAGTGGGCTGGTTTGACTGCGTGGCGTCCAGATACGGGTGTCGTCTGCAGGGGACTACGGATGTAGCATTTACGGTGCTGGACGTGCTGGGATATCTGGATGAGATCCCCGTGTGTGTGGGCTATGAGATCGACGGACAGGTTACCGCGGAGTTCCCTGTGACAGCCCGGCTGGAGAAGGCGAAACCGGTACTGGAGAAGCTGCCCGGCTGGAAGTGTGAGATTCGGGGCATCAGGAAGTATGAAGAGCTGCCTGAGAACTGCAGAAAGTATATTGAGTTTATCGAGAGCCGGATCGGATATCCCATTACCATGGTGAGCAACGGGCCCGGCAGGGACGATATTATTTACAGAAAGAGCGCTCTGTCATGATGCGGAATCTGGAGCCGGGGGAGGAGCGTATCGGAGCAAGTGACATGACGCTGCAGTTTTATCTGCTTCCTTTTCTTGAGAAATATCATGAAAGGTATCCTGACATCAAGGTCTTTGTCACCAACGGACCCACGCCGGAGACGCTGAAAGCTTTGGCGGAGGGCAGAATTGACTTCGGGGTGGTCTGACAGGTTCGAAAACAAGGATCAAAATGAGAGGCAGATGACAGAAAATGACGAAAAAGGATAAAAAATTAATGATACCGCCGCTTCCCGGGCTTCCGGCTTTCAGAAAAGAGCTGAAGGGGAAGATTCAGGAATACGCCATGCCCTATCGGGAACTGATGGCGTATTATAAGTGCGCCATCATGGAGGTGGAAACAAAGTTTAAGGTACTGAGTGAAGAGCTTTCCCTGGAATATGACCGGAATCCCATTGAAACCATAAAAACAAGGCTCAAATCCGTAGACAGCATTACGGACAAGCTTATGAACAGGAATCTAACCTTAACGGTGGAAAACATTGAAAACCATATTTTTGATGTGGCGGGTATTCGGGTAATTTGTGGATTTCCTTCGGATATTTATACGCTTTCAGATACTTTCCTAAACCAGGACGATATTACGCTGATTGAGCGCAAGGATTATATTCGGAATCCCAAGCCCAACGGATACCGAAGCCTGCATCTGATCGTGGAAACGCCCATTTTTCTGCACGATGAAAAGAGATTGATGAAAGTGGAGGTGCAGTTCCGCACCATTTCCATGGACTGGTGGGCAAGCCTGGAACACAAGATCCGCTATAAAAAGGACGTAGAGGTGCCGGAAGAGATTGCACTGGAGCTGTTTCAGTGTGCGGAAGTGGCGGCAGCGCTGGATAAAAGGATGGAGCAGATCCAGAAAACCGTTGCAAAGAGGACGCCGGAGACTTCTTCCCATGACGGGGAAGCTCCCGGGGACATTTGAGGGAAAGCGCCTCAGCTTTCTTTCTTCCCGATCCGTTTCAGCATAAAAGCGGCAAACTTCCTCTTTGACGAGACTGAGTTCGACGCCCTTTGCGGGAGCCTGTTTGTTTTCCCGGCATTGAAACATCCCATCGGGGCCGAACCGTGCAGGTATATTCCAGTCAGGGAAGACCCGGGAATGCGTCTGCCTTGAGTGACGAAGCGTTCCGGCAAATGCGGATAATCTTCCATTTGAAACTGCTTCTTTAAGGCCGTTCTTTCTCCTGGCCTTCGTCCTCCTTTGCGCCGCCGCCCAGGTCAAAATCCGCGAAGGTGTGCTTCCGGGTCAGTTTGCCGTACATCCAGGTATAGACCCAGATCAGGATGGGGATGGCGACGGTGGCGTAAAGGCAGATCCAGAACAGGCGTCCCGAGGCGGATCTGTCAACAATGGCAACAATAAGGGTGCCAACATACATGAGTATCAGCAGGATAATGCCGGTCATGGCAACGACCTGCTTGGAAGTCACCTTCGATCCGGCTTTGGCATCCCGGGGATCTTTTTCTGTTTTCTTTTCTTTTTTATCCATATTGCACCTTCCTCCGCACTTATTTTATGTTAAAATGTATCGGATTGTCAAGGACGGAGATGCAGGAGACGCCGCCATGTGGGCTTGAACTGTGCGGAGACGGCATCTATAGTATCAGGGGGAGGAATCAGATTATTGTCCGCGGGAGAAAGCACAATGATCCCGGGCCTGCACTGACGCGAAGCCCGGGACCAATGAGGCGGCCGTATGGCCCTTCCTTCCTGAGGTGACCATACAACCCCTCGTTTAAAGGGGAGGATTAAGTATTATCCTTATCTTTTGTTGAAAGTTTTTTTATCAAAGGAGGGGGTTCCTTGACATTAAGCAGTATAACCATAAAAGAAAGAGATATACATCTTTTTTATGAAAAATTTTTTATTGTTTTTATCGGGAATCTGGTATATACTTAAGAACATGATATTTCTGATCTTGAAATAAGGAAAAGGCGGTGCATTTCTATGGCATTATTGGATCAATGGAAAAAGGTAGCTTATGACGAGTCTGTGGGACAGGCTCAGCTTCAGAAAATGTGGGGTGCTTACTTTCAGACAGAGAAGGAGATTTATATCCAGCTTCTGAAGAACCCGGACGAGGTGGTGAGGGGAACCGTCAGAGAGCTGGCGGACAAGTATAATGTGCCCCTGCTGACCATGACGGGCTTTCTGGACGGTATAAATGACAGTCTTGTGGAGAAGAACCCCATTGAGGAAATGGAGGAGGACACAGAGGTCAACCTGGGCTTCGACAAGGCGCTGCTGTACAAGAACATGGTAGCGGCAGATGCGGATTGGCTTTATAAGCTGGAAGAATGGAATGATATTTTCGACGAGGAGACCAGGAAGGCGCTTTATAAGGAGCAGAAATCTTCTACTACCATTGTAAAGGGTACAAAAATATATCCGAATGATCCCTGTCCCTGCGGGAGCGGCAAAAAGTATAAAAAGTGCTGCGGAAGGAAATAGAAGGAATCAGTGACAAGGACTCTTTTTGCAAAAAGGGGTCCTGTTTTGTTTTGAGTTTATGGAGGTTAGAATGAAAAGGATTGCCAGGGAATTGAAGTGGGACGCGCTGCTGACAGGGATTCTGTATATTATTCTGGGAATCATGTCGCTGGCATTGCCGGAAACAATGGAGAGGATTCTGGGCTATATGATCGGCGTGGTGCTGATTGTAGCCGGGGCGGTATCCATGATCAGTTATCTGCTCAGGGATGCCCATCAGAATTATTATCACAATGATTTCCTGCACGGCCTGATCGGGATTGCGGCAGGAATTCTGATACTGGTAAAGATGGAGGTAGTGATTGAGCTTATCTCTTTTCTGCTGGGGGTTATGGTATTGGTCAGCGGCTGCAGCAAGCTGCAGGATGTTATCGATATGAAGCGCTTAAACTGCGGGAACTGGATTGTCATGCTTGTTCTGGCAGCGGTAAATGTGGCGTTCGGAATTCTGCTGATCTGCAATCCTTTTTCCTGGACGATACTGCTGTTCAGGCTCCTGGGGGTGGGGCTGATCTTCAGCGGTGTCATTGACTGCGCTGCCACCGTTTATTTTGCGGGCCGGATCAGAGAGTATCTGGACAGTATACTTGCTGTAGACAGTACCTGTGTGGAGGTGACGACTGAAGGGACGGATGCGTGGAAGAAGACTGAGCGTCAGGAAACAGAGCCTCAGGAAAAGGAGCAGCAGGATTCCGGGCAGGCGAAGACGGACGGCGAAACGACCGTTCAGAGTGAGCTTTGACAATCCGCGAAAAAGGCTATATAATGTGCAATAAGCATAAAAGGGGGGTAATCTATCATGAAGAAATTAGAAGACTATGTAGTAAGTATACCGGATTTCCCGGAGAAGGGAATTATATTCCGGGATGTGACCAGTGTACTGCAGGACGCGGAGGGGCTGCAGCTGGCCATTGACACCATGCAGGAGAAGATACAGGGGTTAGATTTTGACGTTGTGGCAGGGCCGGAATCCAGAGGATTCATATTCGGTACGCCTCTTGCTTATAATAACAAAAAACCCTTTGTATTGATTCGGAAGGCCGGTAAGCTGCCCAGGGAGACGGTGTCTGTATCCTATGACCTGGAATACGGGAAGGCCGAGATCGAAATGCACAAAGACAGCATCAGGCCGGGGCAGAAGGTACTGATCGTGGATGATCTGATTGCCACAGGCGGAACCACGGAGGCGATGGTCAAGCTGATCGAAGGCCTTGGCGGGGAAGTGGTCGGAATCGTGGTGCTGATTGAGCTGGCAGGGCTGAAGGGCAGGGAAAAATTAGGGAACTACCGCCTGGAATCCGCCATCTGCTATCCGGGGAAATAATACTCCCATGTACCGGGGGAAGAAAATAGCGCCGAAAGACACCGATTTACCGGTGTGTTCAGAAGGTGTGGAGTGGTCATGGAAATGGAAGAGGAAAAACAGGATGTCGTCTTTGATGACGGGAAAATGGAGGAAGCCTTAGAATTCAGAAATCCCGATGATCTATATCAGGAGCTTATTCAGCGTGTCCGGAAATACCACCCGAGCACTGACATTTCCCTGATTAAGAAGGCCTACATGACGGCGTTTGACGCACATAAGGATCAAAAGAGAAAGTCCGGGGAGCCTTATATCATTCATCCCCTCAATGTAGCTATCGTTCTGGCGGATTTGGAGCTGGACAAGGAGACTATCGTGGCGGGGCTTCTTCATGACGTGGTGGAAGACACGATCATGACGGAAGAAGACCTGAAGCGGGAATTCGGAGAGGATGTGGCGCTTCTGGTGGACGGGGTGACCAAGCTGGAGAAAATCCCGCTTTCCACCAATGTCAACCAGTCCGACGAGAAGCTGGAGATGCAGGCGGAGAACCTTCGTAAGATGTTCCTTGCCATGGCAAAGGACATCCGGGTCATTATGATCAAGCTGGCAGACCGGCTTCACAATATGCGTACCCTAAAGTATAAGAGCACGGAGAGCCAGCAGAGGATTGCCAGAGAGACGCTGGAGATCTATTGTCCCATTGCCCAGAGACTGGGTATCAGCAGGATTAAGACGGAGTTGGATGACCTGTCTTTAAAATATCTGGAGCCGGAGGTGTATTATGATCTGGTGGATCAGATTTCCATGCGTAAGAGCGTGCGGGAGCAGTACATTCAAAGTATTGTGGACGAGGTCGGCGCCCATATCAGCAGCGCGGGCATCAAGGCAAAGATAGACGGGCGTGTCAAGCATTTCTTCAGCATTTATAAGAAGATGAAGAACCAGAATAAGACCCTGGATCAGATTTATGATTTGTTTGCAGTGCGCATTATCGTAGACAGTGTGAGGGACTGTTATGCTGCGCTGGGGGTGATTCACGCGATGTATACGCCGATCCCGGGGCGCTTTAAGGATTATATTGCCATGCCGAAGGCCAATATGTACCAATCCCTGCATACTACTTTGATCGGAAGCAACGGACAGCCCTTTGAAATACAGATCCGTACCTTTGAGATGCACAAGGCGGCGGAGTACGGGATCGCCGCGCACTGGAAATACAAGGAGGCTTCCGACGGCAAGCGGGTGGAGGCGCAGGAGGAAGAGAAGCTGGTCTGGCTGCGCCAGATTCTGGAGTGGCAGCAGGATATGTCCGACAACAGAGAATTCATGAAGCTGTTAAAGGATGATCTGGATCTGTTTTCGGATAATGTGTACTGTTTTACTCCCACCGGAGAGGTTAAGAATCTTCCCGCAGGATCCACACCGATTGATTTCGCATATTATATTCATTCTGCAGTAGGCAATAAAATGGTGGGAGCCAGGGTCAACGGCAAGCTGGTGACCATTGATTATGAAATAAAAAACGGGGACCGTATCGAGATCATTACCTCGCAGAATTCCAGGGGACCCAGCCGGGACTGGCTGAATGTAGTCAAGAGTACCCAGGCGAAGAATAAGATCAACCAGTGGTTCAAGGCCGAGCTGAAGGAGGACAATATTGTTAAGGGTAAAGATCTGTTGTCCGCCTACTGTAAGACAAAGTCCATCAACCTCAGCGATTTGCTGAAGCAGGAGTATATGGACGCCATTATGCGCAGATACGGTTTTCGGGACTGGGATGCCGTGCTGGCGGCCATCGGGCACGGCGCTCTGAAAGAAGGGCAGATAGCCACCAGGATGCAGGAGCTTTACGACAGGGATCACAGAAAGGCGCTGTCAAACGAGGACGTTCTGGCGAGTATTGCGGAGTCGGGAGCGCTTGCAGCGGCAAAGCCCGTGCAGATCAAGGCCAAAAGCGGCATTGTTGTCAAAGGAATTGCGGACCTTTCCGTGCGGTTTTCCAAATGCTGTTCCCCGGTGCCCGGAGATGAAATCGTGGGATTTGTCACCAGGGGAAGGGGGATCTCCATCCACAGGACGGACTGTGTCAATATGATGAATCTGCCTGAGATAGAAAGAGTCCGGATCATAGATGCAGAGTGGCAGACGCCTGCGGACAGTGAAGAAGAAAAATATGTGGCAGAGATCAAGATATTTGCCAATGACAGGAGCGGCCTGCTGGTGGATATTTCCAAGGCTATGACGGAGCGGAATATCAATATTCTTTCTATGAATACGAGAACGAACAAGCAGGGACTTGCCACGCTGCAGACCACCTTCGAGATCAGGGGCAGGGAGGAACTGAACCGGGTCATTGAGAAGATCAGAGCGATAGACAGCGTGATAGATATTGAAAGGACTACCGGATAAAGCATTTTTTCATATGGATCGGAGGGAAGCATGGCAGAGATCAAGATAGGAAAGATGGTGCTGGGGGTATGCCAGACAAATTGTTATTTTCTTTACCGCGAGGGTGAGAAGGAATGTATCGTTGTGGATCCGGCGGATCAGGGGGTCAGTATTTACGGTGCGCTGCAGAAAAACGGTTTCCGGGTGTCGGCGATCCTGCTGACCCACGGTCATTTTGACCATATCTGGGGGCTGGACGCGCTGCGGGACGCAGTTTGCGCCGCCGCGGAATCCGACGGTCTGGAGCCGGTGAAAGTCTATGCCCATGAGGCGGAGAAGGAGCTTCTGCGGGACGCCGGCAAGAATGTTTCCCGGCAGGCCGGCAGGCCCTGTGTGACCTCTGCGGATGTGTATGTAAAGGACGGGGAGGAGATTTCCGCAGCAGGCATGAGCTTTCAGGTGATTGCAACGCCGGGGCATACCGCAGGGGGGTGCTGTTACTATTTCCGGGAAGCGGGCTTCCTGTTATCGGGAGATACTCTGTTTGCGGAGTCCATAGGAAGAACCGATTTTCCCACCGGCAGCATGGGAGTCCTGGTGCGTTCCGTAAAGGAAAAGCTTTTCGTACTGCCGGATGATACCAAGGTCTATCCGGGACACGGGGAGAGCACCACGATCGGACATGAAAAGAAATATAATCCATTCCTGGGTTAAGGACGGTTCAGAGGGGAAGCCGCCAGTGGATAGAAAAAGCGAAAAGGCTCATCTTGTGATGGACGAGGTAAATAAAGTAATCGTAGGCAAAGACGCCTGTGTTGAAAAGGTAATGGCTGCTATTCTGGCCCGCGGCAACGTGCTTTTGGAGGATGTACCGGGGGTGGGCAAGACGGAAATGGCCATTGCCTTTTCCCCGTCAATGGGGCTGGATTCCAACAGGATACAGTTTACCCCGGATGTGATGCCTTCGGATATTACAGGTTTCTCCATGTATCGTAAGGAGACAGGGGAGTTTGTCTATTATCCGGGGGCGGTGATGTGCAACCTGCTTCTGGCGGACGAAATCAACAGAACCTCCCCTAAGCCCCAGTCTGCCCTGCTGGAGGTTATGGAAGAAGGCAGTGTGACGGTGGACGGCGTGACAAGACAGGTGCCCAAACCCTTTATCGTGCTGGCGACGCAGAATCCGGTGGGCTCTTATGGTACCCAGCGTCTGCCGGAGGCCCAGATGGACAGGTTTCTGATCTGTATCAGCATGGGGTACCCCCAGTCTGGCGGACGTGCTTGTGTTCCTGACAGGGAATGCGGTCTATGACCTGGATGTGTCTAACACGCCGGAAGGGGAAGACTTTGTGGAGTATTTCCTGTTTGAGAGAAAGCGGGGATACTGCGCACATTTTGCCTCGTCAGCAGTGCTGATGCTGCGCTATCTCGGTATTCCCGCCAGGTATGTGACGGGCTATGCGGCAGGACCGGAAAATTTAAAGAGCAATGCCGACGGAATCTGTTCCGCGGTGATTTTAAACAGGCAGGCCCATGCCTGGGTGGAAATCTACCTGGACGGTATCGGCTGGGTACCGGTGGAAATGACGCCCGGAGCGGCGCCCTTTCCCCATGACAACACCGGGGAGCCGGGTGAGGAAGAAGTAAATCAAAACGGGGATGCGCAGAAGGAGCCGCTGCTTTCGGACGGGGCGGCACAGGGGTCCGACGAAGCGGCGGATGTGCCGGAAAGCGACGGTGCGCTTTCGGGGGAAGCCTGTTGGGGAAGAAGTCTGTAAGGGGTTGCCCTTTTATAAGAAGCCGATTTTCCTGCTGCTGGATCTGTATGGCCTGCATCGTCACGGGCAGAAGGCGAAACGGGATACAAATAGCGGAAAGCCGGCGGCCGGAGGCGGGTCGGCACAAGAAAGGAACGGAAATGTTAGTCATAGAGCTGAACAGACAAAACTATGAATATGATACGCAGGCGCTGGTGAAAGCCTTTTTCCCGGCGGAACAGGTGGAGGTGCTGGTTCCGGAGAGCCGGGCGGACAAACGGGAAAGGCTGTCTAAGGAGGTGAAGGTCCGGGTAATAGTCGGGGAAGAGCAAGCGGAGGTGTTTGTGGCACCGGAACTTTGCAGCCGGACTTACCCGGACGGCGGAGTGGCCTGCAGGGATTTCCCGGCGGACGGAACGGGAGCAGGCGGAGGAGTCACAGGGGCCGACGGGATTGTCGCCTTTGATTTCCGTTGGGAATCCGGCGATGAGAAGACCTGTAAAGAGGGTTTTAAGGGGTTTTTCTATGGCATTTTATCCCGGATTACCGGCAGGCAGCTTCCCTGGGGCATGCTTACGGGCATACGCCCTACCAAGATCGCGTATGGTATGCTGGAGGAGGGCAGAAACAGACAGGAGATAACGGAGCACTATCGGGAAAAGTATTTTGTCAGCCGGCGAAAAGCCGAACTTGCCGTGGACATAGCGGAGCGGGAGCGCGGGCTTCTCTCGGAAGTACACTATGAGGACGGTTACAGCCTCTATATCGGTATTCCCTTTTGTCCTACTACCTGCCTTTACTGTTCCTTTACCTCGTACCCCATAGCGTCATACCGGAAGCAGGTGGACAAATATCTTGACTGCCTGCTGCAGGAGGCGGCGTTTGCAGCGGAACAGCTTCGGGGGAAAATTCTTGACAGTGTGTATATCGGCGGCGGAACGCCTACCACGCTGGAGCCCGAGCAGCTGGAACGGCTGCTGAGCAGACTGCGGGAGTTCTATGATTTCAGTACCGTGCAGGAGTTCACGGTGGAGGCCGGGCGGGCCGACAGCATTACGGAAGAGAAGCTGCGGGTCCTGCGGCGCAACGGTGTGACAAGGATTTCCGTAAATCCCCAGACCATGAAGCAGGAGACCCTGGATCTGATCGGCCGCAAGGCCACAGTGGCGCAGGTGGAGGAGGCTTTCCTGCTGGCCCGCAGCAGTGGCTTTGATAATATCAACATGGATATTATTCTGGGGCTGCCCGGGGAGACCTCAAGGGACGTGGAGCATACCATTGAGCGCCTGGTGGAGCTTTCTCCCGACAGTCTGACCGTTCATTCTCTGGCAGTCAAGCGGGCGTCGGGCCTGAACCGGTGGATTCAGGAAAACGGCACTGCCATGCTGCGCAATACGGACGAGACCATGGAGATTGCGGCAGAGGGAGCCGGGAGGCTGGGGATGGCGCCTTATTACCTTTACCGTCAGAAAAACATGTCCGGTAATTTTGAGAACGTAGGTTACGCCAGAGAGGGACGGTACGGCCTTTATAATATATTGATTATGGAGGAGGTGCAGACCATTGTCGCCTGCGGAGCCGGCAGCATCTCCAAGCGGGTGTATCCTGACGGGCGCATCGAGCGAAGCGAGAATGTGAAGGAAGTGACCCAGTACCTGGAAAGAATCGATGAGATGATTGCGCGGAAGCGGAGGCTGCTGGGGGATTTTTAAATTTATCCATTCCCTTCAGGGAAAATCTGTTTTTAAAGTATAGTATTTGACGATAACAACAAAATATGATACTATTACTGTAGATTTCTGAGTCGCTTATAAATAAATTTGCACAAGGAGGAAGACGATGGGTAAAATCAGGAAAACGGTATTGGGAATTGCTTTGGCAGTGTGTGTCTTAGGAAGCAGCGTGAGCTCGTGCTATGCAGCCACAAGCAGCATCGAGGTGGGCGTCACTGCGACAAGTGCATGGGGAAATTTCAGGTATGAGGAGGCAGGACATCATCTTAAGGTGACCGTATATTATTCAGAAAAAGATTCTCAAGGAAATACGCGAATCGACGAGGTCAGCGCTCACCAGTTCGGCAACTTTATATCTGTATATGTTTCAAGACCCAGCCCGGGAGGATGGCAATATATGAACGGCTATGCGAGAGGTTTTGTAGATGATGTTCTGGAGGCTTTGTCGGCAGTGATGCACGCATAATGCGGGGGAAGGCAAGGATGAGAAAAGGAATTCATTTTACGGGCGGCAGAAAGCTTCTCTGTGTGCTGACGGCAGGAATATTCCTGCTGTCAGCCTGTGGAAAGACGGAAGAGCAGGATACGGAGGGCACAGCCGCACTCGTGCAATCAGATAAGGGTGAAGCGGATTTTGCCTATCCGTATGTGGCGGAATCGGAAAAGGGGTATTACTTTTGGGAACGTATGAATCAGGATCTATGGTATCCTCGTCTGATGTTCATGGACAAGGAATCCGGGCGTGTAGTGCCCCTGTGCAGCAGACCGGACTGCATACATGAAGGCATGGAGTGTAATGCCTATTTCAGGGAGGTTGGCAACAATGGGGGCGGAGTCCATAAGTATTATCTTCAGTATTATGAGGGAAACCTTTATGCAGTGGGCTTCAGCGAGGATGCGTATGTCTCTCTTTTCCGCATCAGGGCGGATGGCTCCGCCGAATGGGAGATCAGTGCAAAACTTTACCGGACGGACTATGCCGCTACGGGTGAATGGAAAACGCCGGAGATATTGATCCACGACGGGTATGTCTATTTTGTGGACTGGTATCAAAAAGTCAAAAAGCTGGAGCGGATGCCGATCGACGGCGGGACGTCGGAGGTTTTGTTTCAGGGGAACAGCAATGCGTCGGCAGTTGATATTTATCGCATCAAAGGAAATGGGGGATCGCTGTTTTTTCAAGTGAACAGCTATTATAACGATACTCCGGAGAATGCCGGGGTTGCAGCGTATCAGTATGATCCGGCAGACGGGCAGTGCAGCTTGGTGATGGAAGGGTTTCATGGTACTTTTTCCGTGCGTGAGGGGTTCGTGTATTACAGTAGCCCGGAAGGTCTCTGCCGCTATTCAATACAGGATCAGACCACGGAACTCCTGGTGGAGCAGCCGATGAATGTTCCCACAATTACACTTACGAGGGACTATATTATTCTTTGTGCTCAGTGGGAGGACGGAGGAAAGCTTACTCTTTATGATTATGAGGGGAATGAGATTGCCACGGTGCCCAACACTTTGAGAGTGGGGTGGTATTTTGGCGGCAATTCGGATATGCTGTTTGGAGAATGCTGGACTGAGACCCCGAGTTTGGTATTTTTGGATCTGAATCGTCCCGTTGGGGAGATGCAGTGGGAGGAATTAAAGGAGAATTCAAGATAGAGGGGATAATGCAAGCAATAATCGGATGAGTATATGGAATGGAAGAAAATTCTTGTAAATAGAAAACTGTCAGCTCTTATTCTCCTGCTGTTTTTTGTGCAGATGATTGTCTTTTGGCAGGATTGTGAGAAAAAAGATCGTCAGTGGATTGAGCGATATGGTCAGACATATGATACTTGCCTGAGAGAGCAGGAGCAGCAGCACATCGATACTTATCGGAATAAAGTACAGGCGATCGTGGAGCAGGCTGATGCCATGGGCGGGATCAGTATTTTTTCACAGGAGAACAGCTTCTCAAAAAGAAATGTCGCCTTGACGAAGGAAGCGTTTGAACCGTTGCTGGATATAGAATTGACCTATGTAAAGGGGCGGACGATAACGGAATTTTTTGCGTTTCGGTTCGGGGGTCTGTGTGTATGCCTGTGCGGTCTGGCAGTCGCGTTGGAAATAAGCGAGATCAGGAATCAAAGAGTCAGAAGCATTACGTTTCCGACGGAACAGGGAAGGCTGGTGCTGGCGTTTGAAAGGTCAGAGGCGCTTTTTATTTGGGCGTTTGCGGTTACATTTTTGTTTCAGACAGGTATTTTACTGGAGGGAACGCTGCTGTTTCATGAGAATCCGCTGACCTTTCTTTCCTGTCCGGCGCAGACCTTTGCCTGCTTTGCGGACTTCCCGTTAAAGATTGCGATGTGGCAGGCTCTGATCCTCTATCAGTTGTATCGGGCGGTAATACTGTATGTGATTATGGTACTGGTATGGTCTGCTGCATTGATTTTTGAACATATGGTACTGGCAGTCGGAATTTCCGGCTGTTTTATTGCGGTGGAGTATTTTTTTTATGCGAAGATAGATGGCAGCAATGTCTGGAAGCTGCTGAAATATTGTAATATATGGTATCTGACTGCGGAGAATGATTATTTTACAAAGTATCAGAATTTGAATATTTTGGAGTATTCGGTCAATCGGAATGCCGCGATCGTTGCGGCATTGGCGGCGGCATATCTGCTTGGAGCGGGAGCCGGGATAGTTGTCTGCTGCCGGCGTTACCCGTGCAGCTCCAAAGTGAGCCGGCTTCAGCGGACGATGGATACGGTTAAGGCAAAACTGGAAAACCTTCGGGGGCGGTTTCTGGAAAGGTGTTCCCTGCCGGGGCTGGAGTGTTATAAGGTTTTAATCAGTCAAAAAGGACTGATCGCTATATTGCTGCTGGCGATGCTAATTTGTTACCGGGCGGATTTCACGCAGATCAAACGTTCTACGCAGCAGGAGCTTTATTATGGGTTCACAGAGCATTATCTTGGGGAACCGGGGGAAGATTCCCAAAGGGAGATCGACCAGTTGTCGGAAAAGCTTGCCCGGGTAGATGAAGAATATGGGATACAGTACGCGGTAGCGGCGGATGCGGAAACAAGGTTTCTGCTGGGCATGTGGTACGATTCTTTTTCCCAGGAGCGTCTGTTCTTAAAACAGATCCAGGAGCAGACGGAAAGCCTGAAAAGCATATCGCAGGAATCGGGCATTGCCGTCTGGTATGTGAATTTACACAGTTACGGGCATCTGTTAAAAAGTGATGATGCAATGCTGAATCTGGGACTGCTGCTTGTGATACTGTGGTTCTGCATCGGAATGTATATCGGCGAAAACGGCAGCGGCATGGTATGTATGATCCATAGCAGTCATCGTGAAAAAGATCTGTACCGTATCAAGATCCGTGTTGCGGTGATCATAACGTCTGTGGTCTGTTTCGCGGTACTTTTGTTTGAGATCATTTCCGTTGCGGCCGTGTATGGGCTCAGGGGAATCAGCGCCCCGGTACAGAGTATTCTGGCATTGTCCCATATCCGCATACACTGTACGATATGGCAGTATTTCTTAGTAAGGTATCTGCTGAAATACCTGTTTTTTTCGGCGGTATGTATCGGTGTATGTAAGATGCTGGAAACAGTTATATGCAGAAAAGGATTGAGAAATGGAACTAAAAATAGAAAATCTGTCTAAAAGTTTTGGCGATGTAAAAGCTTTAAATCATTTGAGCTTTACGTTTACATCCGGAGTCTATGGGATTCTCGGACCAAACGGGGCGGGGAAGAGCACGCTCATTCATTTGATTACGGACAATATTGCAAGGCAGGAGGGGCAGATCTTTTGGAACGGGCGGGATATTCTCAAGGGCAACAGAGAATATAGAAAAGTTTTGGGTTATATGCCGCAGCAGCAGGGGTATTACGAGGATTTCACGGCGGGCGCTTTTTTGGCGTATATGGCGCATTTGAAAGGGCTGGATCGAAGAACGGCAAGAAGCAGATCGCAGGAGCTTTTGCAGATTTTTAATTTGGAATCGGCGCGGAATAAAAGGATCGGCGGATTTTCGGGCGGTATGAAGCAGCGTCTGCTGCTGGCGCAGGCACTCTTAAATGATCCGAAGCTTTTGATATTGGACGAGCCAACGGCGGGGGTCGATCCCCAGGAAAGGATTCATATTCGGAATTATATCAGTCAGATTGCAAGCAACCGAATTGTGCTGCTGGCGACGCATATTGTTTCCGATATTGAGGCGATTGCAAAGGAGATTTTACTCCTGAAATCCGGTAATGTCATAGAAATTGATACACCGGGCAGGATGATTGAAAAGGTGCGTAAATATGTATGGCACATAGAGATTGGGGAAGCGGAACTGCCGGATATGCAGGCACGATATCTAATCAGCAATCTCAGGAAAAGTGAGAAAGGCCTGTCATTAAAGGTGATCAGTGAAGAAACACCCGCAAGCGCGCAGCCGGAGAAGACCGTCAATCTGGATGATGTGTACTTGTATTATATGTCATATAATAAGCAACAATCGGGAACTAATTAAAATAGCTCGGAGAAGGAAGCGTGATGAGAGAATCGGACAGGCGTCTTATAAAGGTTGTGCCCGCTGCAAGGCAGCTGAAGCATCAACAGCTGGAATTCTATGGATTTATACATTTTACGGTGAACACGTTTACGGACAGGGAATGGGGGGACGGCACGGAAAGCCCGGAAATTTTCTGCCCCGAAAAGCTGGATGCCCGTCAGTGGGCCAGGACAGCCAAAGACGCGGGTATGAGGGGGCTGATCCTGACCTGTAAGCATCATGACGGCTTTTGCCTCTGGCCCAGCGCATACACCCGGCACAGCGTGGCCTCCAGCCCCTATAAGGAGGGGAAGGGGGACATTGTAAGGGAGCTTTCCGACGCCTGCAGGGAGGAGGGGCTTGCTTTTGGCGTGTACCTTTCCCCCTGGGACCGGAACCATCCGGCATATGGCAGCGGCAGGGAATATGACGACTATTTTGCAGGTCAATTGGAGGAGCTGCTTACAGGGTACGGGGAAATTTTTGCGGTGTGGTTCGACGGAGCCTGCGGGGAAGGACCCGGCGGGAAGCGGCAGATTTATGACTGGGAACGGTACTACCAGGTGATCAGGAGACTGCAGCCAAAGGCATGTATCAGTGTCTGCGGGCCGGATGTGCGCTGGTGCGGAAACGAGGCCGGCCGGACCAGGCCCTCGGAGTGGAGCGTAGTGCCTGCCCGGACGGCGGATACGGAGAAAATAGCGGAAAGCAGCCAGCAGACGGACGAGGCGGCGTTCCGCACAAGGCAGATCCGGGCACAGGACATGGACCTGGGCAGCAGAGAGGTTCTGGAGGGTGAGGAGGACCTGATCTGGTATCCGGCGGAGGTGAATACCTCCATCCGCCCGGGCTGGTTCTATCACGCTTCCGAGGACGGCCAGGTAAAGTCCCTGGAGGAATTAGTCTGTATCTATGAGCATTCGGTGGGAGGGAACGCAACCTTTCTGCTGAATATCCCGCCGGACAGGAACGGCCTGATCCATCCAAATGACAGGGAAAGGCTGCACCAGCTGGGGGAGTATCTTCGGAACACCTATGGCAGAAATCTGGCTCAGGAGGCCAGGATTGCCTGTGAAGAGGCTATGGAGGGATATGGCCCGGAAAATCTCAGGGCCGATACCCTGGAGGGCTTTTTGTGCACGGCGGAAGGAGTCACCTCCTGTGAGATTTTGTTAGAGTGGGAGGAGGCCGTGGCGGTGCAGCGTGTGGTTCTGAAGGAGAATCTGCTCTGCAGCCAACGGATCGAGGAGTTTGAGATCCAGGCGTGGACTGACGGGGCATTCCATACCGTGTACCGGGGAACGGTGGTGGGTTACCAGCGGATTGCGGTGCTGGAGAAATTACACATCAGTAAGCTGCGGGTACGGATACTGGATGCCAGAGTGGCGGTGGCTTTGGCGTTTCTGGGGGTATATTGACAAAGATGTTATTATTTCGAAGCATATTCGCTTTGTAAAAAGGCATAAAGGCCGATTCCGGCGGCTACAGACAAATTCAGGGAATCAATGGAACAGGTGTGGGGAATGACTACACTTTTACCTATGTTCAGATAGCTTGCATCCAGTCCGCAGGCCTCATTTCCGAAAATCAGGGAATAAGGCCTGTTGCCCGGATGTGAAAACGTTCCAAGGGGATATTCTCCGTTCAGCATAAAAGGGTAATGTTCCCTCTCGCCGCCATATTCCTGATAATAATGGCGAAAAGACGGGAAACAGGTAAAGTTCATTTTGAAGACTGCACCCATGGACGCTCTGACCACTCTGGGATGAAAAATATCAGCGGCAGGCTCAATGATCGCCAGATTGGTAATGCCGAAGCCTGCGCAGCTTCTGATAATCGTTCCCAGATTGCCCATATCTCCCGGATTTACCAATACCACGTGATCGGCATGATGGAATAATCTGCAATGATATTTTCGGAAAACGCCGATTACCATGCAGTTTTCCTTATCGCGGAGTTTTTCCATGTGCCTGTCGTCGGATATTATTTTGACACCGGCCTTTCTGCATTCCTGCTTCAGCTTATTTCGAATCTCTGGTTTTGCATCCGAATGCAGGATCACCATTTCTGCCGTTTCCGGTCTGCTCTGCAGTAGCTCGAAGGTCGGAAAGGAGCCAAAGCTATAGGAATAGGAGGCTTTTTTTCTATATTTTTTTAATTCGTCTGTGGTCATCATTTTTCTTGCTTTTTCTGATAAACTATTTTTTTAATGGTGCTGTCGGACAAGCCGAATTTTTCTGCCAGCTTTCCTATGGACATGCCTTCATAAAATAATGCTCTGATCCGGCTGTTTCTTTCCAGATAGAATCTTTTTGATCCGCTGACTGCACCCCATTCCTGCTTGGTTTCGGATTTCGGGATATATAACAGTTCTCCTTCGATATAACACTGAATCTCCCGCAATAATCCGGAAGGTAAGATTTCTGCTGCATTTGTATATTTCATGTTTCCCACTCCTTATTTACACAATGATAAACAAGTTGCAGAAACAGCAGATTATATAGCTTGAATCGCCCATACAGATTTCTATATAACTGCTATTCTGCATGGGCATTAGAGCTGAGTTTGTGGTTGAATCTGTTTCTTTTCTTCATGATGTACCACCTCCTTCCACACACAATCAATCTTACACCGCAAACGGCTTCCGCGCCAGTGGCAAAAACAGGTATAGCTGTTTTTGCCACTAGCGCGGATACGCAGGTACATGATCTAATCTTTTATGTGTTCTGCCATGTGCTCTGCCCATTCCGCTTCCCGGAATCCCACAAGCACTGCGGCATCATCTACCAGAATCGGGCGTTTAACGAGCATTCCGTTCGTTGCAAGAAGCTTTAACTGCTCGTCCTCGGTCATTTCCGGCAGCTTTTCCTTCAGCTGCATATCCTTATACAGTAAGCCGCTGGTATTGAAAAACCTTTTCAGGGGCAGACCGCTTTTCTCATACCACTGCTTCAACTCGTCATAAGTCGGATTGTTCTCCGCAATATGGCGGACTGTATAGGGAATATTATGTGCGTCCAGCCATTTTCCGGCCTTCTGGCAGGTAGAGCATTTGGGATATTGTACAAATAACATCAGGGCATTCCTCCTTCTACTGATTTGCTTATTAAATGATAACATAAAGAAGCGGGGGATTCAATTAGCTGCTTTTATTGGTTTTTTTGTATCTAAGATTTGCTTATGGCTATCTATATCCTGTTCCCATATTCCAGGCATGACAAGGGGATGAAGCCAGGGAAAAGAAAAAGTATGGGAAAATCCAAATTTGGGTTGACAGATTTAGGAAATCTGTTTATAGTATTCCTTGTAGCTAATAACAATGTTTAGGTAATTGCGAAACAAGTTCAAAATCTTGATTCCAATAGGGCAAAGACCCG